>CAZSWX010000376.1:0-2527 GCA_964610865.1 uncultured Enterobacteriaceae bacterium | reverse complement strand
CGCTGTTTGGGATCGGTTCGGCGCACACACTCGGAAATCACCCAACCGAAAGTGTAACACATATACCCATTCACGGTTCCCGGCTCAAAAGCCGGCTTCATCTGGGCCAACTGATCGACCATCCAGTCGTAGTCACTCATGAGTTCGGGCGTGACACCCTCAGGCATAAAGGGAATACCCAAACGGTGGCTCAAGGCATCCCGGATGGTGGCTTTGTCTTTCCCGTGCGCGGCGAACTCGGGCCAGTAGCGAGCGATAGGCGCATTATACTCGATCAGGCCACGCTCCGCTTGGAGATGTAGGGCGGTTGCGGTAGTCGCCTTGATCACGGAGAAAGAAGGGAAGAGAGTGTCAGCGTTAACCTCTCGCCCGGTGGTTTCATCGGCAATTCCGCTCCACACATCCACGACTTGTTCGCCATCAAGATAGACCGCAACCTGTATGCCCAGCTCGTCGTTCTCCCGGATCGTGGTTTCGATAGCCTGCTGAAAGGTGGTATTTGCTTCCGGCTTGTTCTGCCCCGCGGCCGCCATGGATGGTGCCTCCCTTTTCTTCGACTTATGCGCCTTGCTCCGCTTTGATCGCCTATGGTTGTTATCCTCTTTTCTCGAAGAGGGAGTCAATAGTGCCAGAGATACTCCCCCAAGCAACGAATTCACTTGCAAACCAAGATTGTAACAATGGCTTTTGATCGAGCTTGCCTCGCGCACACTGAAGATCAGGGGACAGTCGGACTATACCCACTCTCATAAATTGGTTTTCGGCGAATGGACTGACATCGTCGGCCGTCTGTTCGAATTCGGTAGGTGGCTTCCTTTAACCCTCTGTTCTTGCCGCAGGGTTTTCGTTACTACTGGTCTCTTCCCAGGACGAATTAAGGTGCAGTAATCATGAAGACTAACCTCGCAGAGTTAGCGTGTGAGTTGCAACGCGATCTTGACACACGCGGTGTCCGCCGCGCCTTCGCTGAGAGTCGAGGACCGGACAACATAAAAGAAGCCTACGCGGTCCAGCGCGCACTCCGCACATTTCGAGAGGCTCGCGGTGAGATGGTGGTTGGGTTCAAAATCGGCTACACGAGCCCGTCGGTCCGCAAACAGTTGGCCGGCACAATGGGGCTAAGCGAATCAGTCCACGGCTATTTGTGGGACACCGAGGGGTACCCTAGTGGTGCTACGGTAGACTATCGGCGTTTGGGTATAGAGGGCGAGTTGGGAGTCATCATAGAATCCGCCGAGAGCGACGATGTTGCTCAATGGGAAGTGGCCTTCGAGCCGATTATCGAACTACACATGATGGGTATGGATCCCTCGGTAATGTGGGATGGACCGGATGCGGACGCGAAGGGGCGCCGGGGCCTGGAACTCATTGGGACGAATTGCATCCATGCGGGTGTGGTGCACTGTGCGGAACAAAAACGTTGCCGCCTGGGTGAAGTGCCTTTGGAAGCGCTCATGAAAGTCCATATCGGTGGCGTTCAGATCGAGCAGGTAACCCTCATGGAACTCGAAGTCGATAGTGTCTATGGGCCCGTCGGTACCGTCAGCTGGCTTATGAGAACCCTCCGCGAAGAAGGACATGGCGATGATGGGATGGTTGGTAAGGGCACAGTGTTGATCTGCTCGACGCCAGGCGGGTTGTACTCTGTCCCACCCGGTACCGAAGTGGGCGTCGAGTTTCATGGCCTTACCACGAGCTGTGTGGTGGGCAAGCCGTAATTCTAATCATAGGCGTGCAGGAAGGCCGGTAGGCGAACGGGGTCCGGTGATAAGTGAAGCGACCGCAGGTATCGGTTGTCGATGTTGGTAGTGTCGGGTGAGCATGGGCGATCCGACTACGCCTTACCCTCTTCTTCTCGCTGGCACGACGGTCGTCGACGCCTCTTGTCGACCACAAGGCGTGGAACTAGACTTCCCCTACTCGTATTTCTATCCAAGTAACAAGGAGCGACGTGATGACATTCACTGGTGGTTGTCTGTGCGGATCTATTCGATACGAAGTTCGACGCAAACATCTCAACGCCATTCATTGCTACTGCGGGATGTGTCGAAAGGTTCACGGTACAGCCTTTTCAACGCACATTATTGTAGCTAAGCCAGATCAACTGGTCTGGGTGCAGGGTAAAGAGCGGCTCAAAGTTTATGAATCTTCGCCAAATGCATTTCGTGAATTCTGTGAACGCTGTGGCACGCATATTTTTGTCCATGGGCAAGCTGGTGACGACACAGCGGCCATTCCGGCCGGGACCTTGGATGGTGATCCGGGCTTGACCATTGTTGGTCACATGTACGTAGAAAACCAGGTATCCTGGTTTTCTATCTCTGACGATCTGCCGCAACACCCGCAGTGGCCACCAGGCCTCGGGCCAGGTGCGAAATGAACAGCCCCGGATCAGCGGGGTTCTTGCCCCTACCTAATCGTATAGTCGCGGTTGCCAAGTCCTGGGACAGTGGACGAATGAGCATTCGGTTTTACTTGCCGCCACGAACGTGTCCCAGACTGGGAAACAGCTCTACTGCCAGGACTG
>CAZSWX010000375.1:0-2530 GCA_964610865.1 uncultured Enterobacteriaceae bacterium | reverse complement strand
TATCCATGACGCCGAGCCCCGAAGGCGCTCCTTTCCGCATCATCTTTGCCGGTTTTCCATTGACCTCCAAGTACTCGAGTCCTTCTTGGTCCTTACAAATTCGCACGGCCCTGTCTTTGTATTTTTCCTCCAAATACTTCTCCCACAGGTCGGGTGCTTCCAGAATATGACCGTCGGCATCGATAACCCCTGGCATTGGGAGGCGTGGCAATGATTCAGGGCCGGGCATATGGGTTCTCCTAATTGGATTCTTTCTAGATGGTCTTTATCCACGACGTGTTAGAGGGGTACAAGCTTAGCAACTCTTTTCTTCGCCTCACATTTGAGGTCGCCATTTTTGTAGCAGCTCTTCACCCTCCGTGACCTGTTCGGGCTCCATCAACGAGACTATATAACCAAGGACTTTCAGCACCTCCTCGTTTTCGTCGGGTGGAGCATTTCGTTCCGCCAACTTGATCCAGAGATATGCTTGGCCCAAATCTTGTGGGGCTCCTTGGCCCCTAGCGTACCGCAGGGCCAGGTTGAATTGTGCGCGAGGATTCCCCTGATTGGCAGCCCTTCTATACCAATTTGCCGCCTGAGTATCCTTCTGGGCTACTCCTTGGCCTGTTGCGTACATAAAACCTAAATTCATTTGCGATTGTTTGTGTCCTTGTTCGGCCGCCTTAAGGAACCATTCGGCCGCCGCGCTGTCGTCCCGGGGCACACCGTTACCTTTTAGGTGCATTAACCCTAGATTCCATTGCGCGTCGGCGTGCCCCTGTTGGGCAGCCTTTTCATACCACTCCGCGGCTTTCTGTTTGTTTTCTTTGATGCCTTTTCCCGAAAAACAATGCAATCCCATAAAATATTGTGCGGTGGGATGGCCCGCTTCGGCCGCTTGAGAGTGCCAAAGGACGGCCGCCGTATTGTCTTGCGTTACGGTTAGGCCTTCGCCGTGTATAAATCCCAGTCTCGATTGAGAAAGGACAACGCCTTGTTGCGCAGTCTTTGTCAGTTGCTCGATGGTCATGCGTGAAATAAGCGTGTCGCGAGCGCCTGCGTATTTAGCGGCTATTGCTTTTGCCGCGTTAAATGAATCCCTGTCCCCTCGGTAGACCGCCTGTTCTGCGGAAGCGTTTGCGGCCTTGTCTATTAACAGAAGCGCCTCAATATCGTCCTGCTCTATTCCTTTGCCCGACGAATAAAGAATGCCTAAGTCGTATTGGGCTGTCACGTGACCGTTTTGAGCGGCCTTTCTGTACCAGTCTATGGCTGTTCCCAAGTCTTCGGGAACGCCTAGTCCGTTGGCATAAATGGCCCCGAGGTTCCATTGGGCCGCACTGTGGCCTTGGTCCGCGGCTTTGTGATACCAAGTCCGAGCTTCCGTATAATCCAGCTCTACCCCGTATCCGTTGTCATACAAGAAGGCTAGGTCGTACTGTGCATCCATGTCTCCGGATCGAGCACGTTCTCTCAGTTCCGCATTCCTGTCGCCCTCCGCGATGTTTGTACTGACGGCTATGAAAAGTAAGATTGTCGGAACCCACCGAAACATTTTCCACATAGGCTTGTCCTAGCGCAATATACTTCAAATGAGAAGTGTACCTTGGACATGTTTACCGTGAGACAAAAGACATCGCCTTTTCCTACCCCAAGTCAACGCCGATGCGGTATGGTGTTGATAGGTCTGGATCATCTCCAACTCACAGTCACAATACGCGTTATGTTTGCCTTCCGTATTTGTTGTACAGAAGATGTTCCCGTCGATTGTTTTGACTACCTCTGTGCAATAGTGAGGGGGGTCGAGTAGCGTCCCTAACTCGTGGGCGCTCGGATCAGTTATCCGTGACTCTTTGCTGACTGTGCCTTAGTGATGTAAGTCGCTAATCCAATCCGGGAGATCTTGGTCCGGGAGGTCCGCACGTTCCGGAAGCAGTTCCAGAATATCTAAAGACATTCGGTACCGTGCTCGGGCCATCCACAGGTATGGAGTCTTTACTGAGTTATCGACACGGCCTCCGTGCAGGGATGGGCAGGTTCTTTGGGGAGGGTTAACCTCTACCCACAATTCCTGCCCGAGGTTTCTACGCACCCACGGGTGTGAATCCGGATGAATGAGTTTCCAATCAAGTGGCTCGACGATGCGGGCTTTCTGGCATAACACAATGCTAACATAAACGATTTCTAGTAAGATCTACAGGAGAATTGATTTCCCAAAAGGTTATACGTGCGCTATGGCTGGAACACTTGTATCGAATTATCATCGTGAGTCAACATGCGACAACTTGATCGCAAAGGTGCATGGCCCACTTCTCAATTCGCGGAGGGCCTTTCGTGCCCAGTCGCAGTTGGCATTGGCAATACTCTCGGCGCGTAACCTATATGCATACGTTTCAGAAGTTACGGAACCGAAAGCCGGCTTGTCTTTAGTGACCGCGTATGGACGTATTATGGTCCCTGTACCCGAGGGACACTACGCGCATTGTCGGTCTACGCAATTTCGCAGGCGTCGGAAAGACACATTAATCTATGTGCGGTTGGACGACCC
>CAZSWX010000374.1:0-2551 GCA_964610865.1 uncultured Enterobacteriaceae bacterium | reverse complement strand
GTTTCGGAGACCTGTGTGATATCCATTTCACCACGGGGGCGTAGTAGCTAACCTGTTGTTTCTGCGATGCAGCTTCCTGGCAGAAAGGAGGTATCTGTGTATGCTGCACTCTTAACACCTATTAGCATCTTCCTCAATCTATCGAGGGACCGCGAATAACTCTCAAAACTCAGGATATGGCGTCACAAAAAGCGATAAGGCGAATCAAAAAAGGGTCGACCCTTTCGGCGTTCTGTTAAACTCGATGATTTTCTCGAATCCAACAAATATATTAGGGCCTATCTGCTGTAACCGCCAAACAATTCGGCGTGGTAAAACCATGTATGAAGTCTTGTGTCGAGAGGTGTTTGAAGCTCCAGAATTTGTCGAATCGAGACACGGTTCGTTAAACCAATACAAAAATGAAAAGGTATCCGGCTCCGTCTCCGTGAGGGGGTCTACCCTGAACTCGCTTTGACGTTCTGTCCCTTTCGTCGTGACCAGCGAGCGTCAGATCAGGGTTAACTACCTCGCCTGCAAAGCGAGAACGACTGTGATTATGGGGAAGTGCGATGAAAAACGAGCGGGTCCGTTTCGTGGTTTAAGCTGGACAGCTATAGCTATTTTTGCTCGTGCCGGTGGCGAGGCTTGGTGGGTACAGATTTGCGAGCTAATAGTGAATTTCTGCCATCTCCGCCTTAGTCCGGCGCGTTACCCCCGAGGGACAGAACGGAGTCTTCGTTATAGAGACGGTTATTTAAGTATAGTTCCGGGTATCGTGTCTGCATTTCGACCAAGCTTTCGTTATCCGGTTGTGCTTGCTCGTTCGCATTCTCTAGGCTGCTACCGGCCGCGAGGTTGCCACCGTACAACTCGGGATATCGCATCCGGAGTTCTAAATCGCCCTCGGACGTAGCCGAGGGGTCGGGAGGTGGGTCGTCCGCCTCACCGAAAGAGGGTTGGCCGAATGAATAATTGGAGTCAGAGTCGAGACTGAACTGGGGCTGGGCTAGCGCCAGAGAAGGGCTAAGGAGTATTATTACCAGTAGCTCGAAAAAGATGGTCATTTAACTGTTCTCCTTCGGTTGTTCCCGTTCTTGTACACCGTCGTGCTCAGAATCTAAAGAGTCCTCGGCCAAATTGCTCTGCGAATCGAGTAGACGACACCCTTTCAGTCTTACGTGGATATTGCTTTTGTCGCCATAACCCTTGACGAGGACTTTCTGCCCCGAGGAAATTTGACGAATCCGTGGTATCTGCGAGGAATCTGTGAGACATTCTACTCCAGTCAGGCGAGACGGGTCTCCTACCAAAATAATAGCGGTTTGGCCTGAGGTGTCTTGTTCCACGCGTGCCACAGTGCCGACAACTTGAATTATCCGGTCGAGATAAAATTCTTCGGCCTGTTGCCAATCGGAGCGGTACTTTTCAAACAACGATCCGGCTGTTGTCCTGAAGTCGGGAGTTTGGTTTGCCCGCACTGTTACTTGCCCGGGGTTACGGTACGACCAGAGGACTATCAGACACAGAATCGTGATAGCTACAAAACGCATAGTCTCTACTTGAAAGAGGTTGAAAATAGAGCATGCCTAACCGACCGGTCAAGAGCGGTCCGAGCAGGCCTTCTTTGGATTAGCCACATTCGTTAGAAATTGAGGGAGTGAATGATTCGGTTGTATTGGGCAGCGGATTTGGTGGATTCGATGGGGCGGAGATTTAGTAGCACTATGGGCTAATTTTAAGCGTCTCCAAATTCTTTTAGAAGCCGGTTCTAATTGGGGTGCCGCTCTAGTTTATCAGCAAATCCACGTGCTGGAGCAATGTTTTTACTGCGTCAGGGTCATCACCTGAATAGTATCCTCGTATTCTTCTTTCAGTGTCGATTAGAAGGTATCGATTGGAATGTATAATTGGCTCATGGGTAACCAGCCGAGGATCATCCTTTGGTAGGGCAGTTACACCAAGCCGGAATCCGTCAATAATCAGCTGACGCATTTCGGCCTCGTCTCCTGTGAGGAAAAGCCAGTCCGCTTTGTTGGCCCGGTATCGTTTTGCATATCGACGGAGAACTTCAGGGGTGTCTCGTGTAGGGTCAACAGTGAGAGAGAGGAAGCGGACGTTATCATTTCGAAGCTGGTTTTGTAATCGAGACATAGTTCGGCTGAGAAGGGGGCACACTCCGGTACAATTGGTGAATATGAAGTCGGCGATCCAAATTGAACCAACTAACCCATTGTCAGTGAAGGTCTTACCCGTTCGTTCTGTGAGGGAGAAAGTCGGGACAGATCCATAAACGGGAAGGGGATGTTCTGTTGTCTTCGGCCGGGCCCCCGGGGGTTCCGAAAAGACCCAGTAGCCTATCACCCCCGCTAAAACTAGGCCGAGCAAGAACCAGATAGTCCTTTGGGCGACCATAGGTGATTGGTCATGATCGGAGGACCTCACGTACCTTAGTGACTTTCAGTTGGGTCCACTGCCCCGGCCTCGGTCTGTGGTGCGTAGGTCTTTCGGCTAGAGGTCAGATCGGGTAACAACATAATAATTAAGAAAACACAAATCAGCATAGGGGTGA
>CAZSWX010000373.1:0-2553 GCA_964610865.1 uncultured Enterobacteriaceae bacterium | reverse complement strand
ACACAGCAATAGACTGAAGGAACTAGGAGGACAACATGAAAGCACTCGCATTCTTAGAAATAGGCAAAGTAGGTGTGATAGACAAACCCATCCCGGAAGTCGGCCCAAACGACGCGGTAATTAAAACGACGGCCTCACTCATCTGTACGTCTGATATACATACCGTCCGTGGCGTTATCCCCATTCCCGAAGGCCGAGTATTGGGGCACGAGAGTGTCGGTCTCATTTATCGCGTGGGAGCCAATGTAACGAGCTGCAACGAAGGTGACCGCGTCGTCGTCAATGCGATAACACCATGTGGAAAGTGTGACCCTTGCCAAAGAGGTATAACCTCGCAGTGCGGCGGCATGCTGGGTGGATACAAATACACTACGCAGCGAGACGGCAATATGGCGGAATATTTCTTCGTCAATGACGCTGATTACAATGTGGTAAAGATTCCGGACGATCTTTCAGACGAGCAGGCATTGTACACCACTGACATGATGTCCACCGGTTTAGTCGGGGCGGAGAACGCGGAAATCCCCCCAGGAGGAACGGTGGCAGTATTTGCCCAGGGTCCAGTAGGCCTATGTGCAACTGCTAGTGCCCGCTTACTAGGAGCGGGTCTTGTCATCGCGATAGATTCAAAACCAGATAGGAAGGCCCTTGCACGGACAATGGGTGCCGACGTGGTAATCGACCCGAGCGAGGGTGATGTTATAGAGCGGATTCTAGCCCTAACCGAAGGACATGGCGTTGATTCCGCCATCGAGGCACTCGGTTCACCGAAAACGTTTGAGAACTGCGTAAAAGCAACCAAACCAGGCGGAGTGATTTCAAACATCGGCTATCACGGAGAAGCAGGCGATGCTCTTAGCATACCATTGCCGGAGTTTGGTCTGGGTATGGGCGATAAGAAGATTCATAGTGCACTTTGCCCAGGGGGTCGTGAGCAAGTGATACGGCTACTCCGGTTAATTCAGAATGGGCGTATAGACCCCACACCCTTAACATCTCACCGATTTGCTTTTTCAGACGTTGAAACAGCATTTGACCTGATGACGACAAAAGCAGATAACATCGTAAAACCTTTGATTACCTTTTAGTTTTTAGCACGGTTACCCCGCCGATCAAAAAACGAAGCGGTGAATCGTAGTATCAAGTACCTCATATTGAACGGAGGCCAAGCCGGATTTAGAATTACACCACATCTGGAACAGTGTAGTTCCGTAAGAGGCAAGCAATAAGGAGGAACGGGGGTCGTTAATCGTCAATCTCCTGCACATTAGCTTTTTATCCTCGTCTACGGCGCCGGCGCGCTTTATAAGAAACACGGGTAGATATGACAAGTAGTTCACTGGGCAAGTATGCTATATTTGCCCTCCTAGTCCTGGGCTCCCCTATCCACGCAGAAGACGAGTTCGGGCGGGGACTTCAATTTTTCAAAAATGGCAAGACCAAAGAGGCGCTGGCTCTATTAAATGCCGCGCACGCACGCGCGCCCGAAAATAAACAGATATTATATTACCTCGGAAGGCTTGCGTTCGAAGAGAGAAGATTTGCAGACGCAATCCTCTGGTTTGGTAAGTCAATAGACCAAACCCACTGCGAGGCAGAACATTCTCTGTGGCTTGGCCGAGCATACGGACATCGCGCCCTCGAAGCAGCGTTTTTCCTGCGACCCTTTCTTGCACAAAAAGTTATGGAACACTTCCGAAACGCCGTAGCCTGTGACCCTGAACACCTACCTGCCCGATGGGATCTTATGGAATACTACGTAAAAGCTCCCAAGTTTCTCGGTGGTGACGTTTCGCAGGCGAGGGAACAGGCAAAACAGATACTGCAGCTGGACGCCGCCGAGGGTGAGAGAGCGTTTCGCTGGATTACTGAGAACGGCCGGTGATGTAAGACAGAAGTTCAGCCTCGGGGGGGAAGATCAGAATCAACCTGCATCGTCAGGCAGCCTTCGCCGCACAGTCACGACTGCGTGGCCGTCGGTTTCTCATAGACACGGAGGGGTATAATACGCTGACATGTCGTACAGGGGACATCTTTGATCACCGGGAATGTCGTATAAGTAGAAGCGATAAGCTTCAGTTGAGTCTGAAACTCTTTTTCGCAGCATGGTTCGCGTACGTCTGCCATCCGAGTCCATTACCCAACCGACTTTTAGAAGTCAAGATGGCAAACAGACTAGGGCCTCTTAATTCGGTTCCTTTTTTACAGTGGCTCCTGAATTCTTTCGCATCACACGAGTCAACCGTTCCGCCTCGCTTTTGTCGCCGACATCGAGAGCCTGTTGGAAACTCGCAGATAACATTCGCATCAATATCGCTTCTTGAGGATCGAGACTGTCCGCTAACTGGGATAATTTATCCATTGCAGTCCCGATTTGCCTCTTCGCCTGCGGAATGTCTCCTTGAGAACGGGCCAAAAGCGCTTCTTGAAGCGATGACTGAACAACTTCTAGACCCACCTTGGATTCGGGACCCAAAACGACCGCGAGTTCTGGCAATCTGGTCAACAACGCATTTAACGACTCTGGATACCCGTCTATATGTGTCATATAGT
>CAZSWX010000372.1:0-2559 GCA_964610865.1 uncultured Enterobacteriaceae bacterium | reverse complement strand
GGTTTTATCGATACTGAGATGACGAGGACCTTGCCAGAGCAGGCGAAAACAGGATATCTCAGCCATATCCCGGTAGGACGCCTAGGAACACCAGACGAAGTCGCGCATGTAGTGGCATTCCTAGCGGACCCGAGGACGAGCTATGTAACCGGACAAGTTTTTGGTGTGAACGGCGGCATGTATATGTAGACCGTGTTTTGGTCAAAACACTGGTCGAATGTCCTCTAGTGGAGCAAGGGAGGAGAGATACTAGCTATGGCAGAAGCGTCAACTGAGGGGCGAGTCAAAGAGATAATATGTGAGCAACTTGGAGTCAGCGAGGACGAAGTAAATCTGGATTCTTCGTTTATTGAAGATCTTGGTGCGGACTCTCTTGATATTGTCGAATTGGTAATGGCTTTGGAAGAAGAGTATAACACGGAGATTTCAGACGAGCAGGCAGAAAAGATCCGGACAGTCCGAAACGTTATCGATTACATCGACAGTCACAAATGAGCGTCCCGTGAGGGCGGGAGTGAAGTGCCGGGCGATCAGGCCTTTATAATCGCAGCAGCCTTGGTATTGAGGCTCTGCGATTTTTCCGTTAGGGCGCCGATGCTACAGCGAACACGCGTGTAACCTTTCGCTCGAGAAGGAGTGCGGCTATGAAAAGCGAACTTGCCAAAAAAGACCCGGAAGTTTTCGCCGCCATACATGATGAAGGCGAGCGGCAAGAGCACAATCTCGAATTAATAGCATCGGAAAATGTGGTAAGTGAATCAGTGCTGGAAGCGCAAGGGTCCGTGCTTACGAACAAATACGCGGAAGGTTATCCGCAGAAGCGTTATTATGGAGGTTGTGAGTACGTAGATGTTGTCGAGCAGCTTGCTATAGACCGGTGTAAAACGCTATTTGGCGCCGAACACGTCAATGTCCAACCGCACTCTGGTGCACAGGCGAATATGGCTGCATATTTTTCGCAGCTTGATCCGGGTGACACGATCCTGAGCATGAACTTGTCTCATGGAGGACATCTCACGCACGGGAGCCCAGTGAACTTTTCAGGCAAATTTTTCCAAGTTGTGCCTTATGGGGTAAGAAAGGACAACGAACTTATTGATTACGATGAGGTTGCGGAATTGGCTCGCCAACATCGCCCTAAAATGTTAGTAGCTGGCCACAGTGCATATCCGCGGGAGATTGATACGGAACGTTTTCGGCAAATTGCCGATGAAGTTGGCGCGTTGCTCATGGTAGATATTGCGCATTTCGCTGGCTTAGTTGCGGCAAAAGCTCATGCGTCCCCGATTCCATTTGCGGATCTTGTTACGAGTACCACGCACAAGACGCTGAGAGGTCCAAGAGGCGGTTTCATAATGTGCAAGCGAAAACTCGCTAAAAGTGTCGATTCGTCCGTCTTTCCTGGAAACCAAGGTGGGCCATTGATGCACGTGATCGCAGCCAAAGCCGTCGCTTTCAAAGAGGCAGCAGCGCCGGACTTCGTGGATTATCAGCACCAAATACTCGCAAATGCGAAAGCACTTGCGGCAAGCCTCGTAGCGAAAGGTTTCCAACTCGTTTCGGGTGGCACCGATAATCATTTGATGCTCTTGGATTTTAGGCATACTGAATTGACAGGGAAGGTAGCGCAGGAGACGCTGGACCAGGCGAGGATTACTGTAAACAAAAACGCCGTGCCCTTCGACACGAGATCTCCATTCGTTACTAGTGGTGTTCGTATCGGTACTCCAGCGGTTACGAGCCGAGGCATGAAAGAAAGGGAAATGGAACAAATCGGTCAACTAATATACAGGGCGCTTCAAGAAGTCGGGCACGTGGAGAATTTGCGCCATATAGGTGACGAAGTGCGCGCGCTGTGTGAAAAATATCCTATTTACTTGAAGCGTGTGGCCGATGCGGCTTGAATTGCCTGTGCTTTCGCTTGATGCTGAGGGGTGTTGAAGCAAATGAAATGCCCTTTTTGTTCGAATTTTGAAAGTCGTGTCATTGATTCGCGTCTGGGAAGGGAGGGCGACGTAACCAGGCGCCGGCGCGAGTGCGAGAAGTGTCAACGCAGGTTTACTACTTACGAGCGAGTGGAAGAGATTTTGCCGCTTGTTGTCAAGAAGGACGGACGTCGTGAAACCTATGACAGGAAGAAAATTGTTACGGGGCTTCAAAAAGCATGTGAGAAACGAGCGATAAGCATAGAGACGATAGAAAGCGTAGCTGACGATATTGAACGGGCGTTACAGGGCAAGGGGGAGAAAGAGGTTTCGGGAGCCGTGATTGGCGAGGAAGTCATGCGCCATTTGTATGATCTCGACAAGGTTGCTTATGTCCGGTTTTCTTCGGTGTACCGGTCTTTTCAAGATCTGGATGAATTTATGTCCGAACTCAAGGATTTGATTCGAGAGCGAAGCACGCCCGGCCAAAAAGAACCGGCCGTGCCAAAAAGGGATAAAAGGGCACGATGACCACGGATGAGGTTTTTATGCAGCGGGCCTTGAACCTAGCTGTGCGCGCGCAAGGGCGCACTAGGCCCAATCCGGTGGTGGGTGCTGTGATTGTCAGCCGCGG
>CAZSWX010000371.1:615-2572 GCA_964610865.1 uncultured Enterobacteriaceae bacterium | reverse complement strand
AAATATCAACCGCCCACCCGGCCGCAGTGAGCGCGACCATAGCCCCGCCCATGAAGGCAGAATTACAGAGCCCCACTTGTCCACGGGAAAGTCCAAAATCAGCCTGAATAAACGGAGCCAAAACGGGCGCACCTTGCATCACTAAAGAAACGGTAACCTGAGAGAGTAGGGCAACCCCAAGCATCACCCAAGGGACGTGTCCTTGTGTGTCGGTACTCAAAAGAGACACTAACGACGGTCCAGGTCAGGGTCCCCGATGGCCTCGATTTTACTGAGCGAAATGAACACGGGAGTCTCCCCGCCCACCGCATACTCCTGCCAGCCAAATGCGCCATAAACGCGCTCCCCGGAGGAGAATTGATCATTTCGCAACTCAACAATTTGCCCGACTGTGAGCCCGCGCATCACCTCACCTATAGAAACTAGCGGAATATAACTTTCTCCATCCTCCATCCACCCCCGCATTGCCGGCTCGAAAGCTAAGTGCGAGTTTCGGACCAAAAACTGACCATCTTTCAACGAGGGAGTTTTCGCCTCGTGATATGCAAAATCGGATTCTCTCACCATGCCCTCAGGGCTGCTGGTAAGGAGCGATTGGCGGTTAACTGGCTCGATCATAGTATATAAGCCCCTCGTTCAACTCTCCTGTTTAATCATTTTTGAATGTGGCAAAGTGAAGTTATGATCGTTTTTGTATGGATGTCTGGAACGGTCTGCTTGTCGAGCAATTGCACCCTAATCATTGGCCATGTCCGACGGCTTCCGAAATGAATCAGGACGCCGTCCCCCTGCCACAAAATTCGGACTGACGTTCATTGCGTCAAGACAGGAACCTCGCGACCTAAAATGCTCACCCTTCGCCGTATGCGGCTTTACCCGATAAATGAAGAACACGTCACAACCGTCGTCATCCAAGTCTATCAAAACGAACGAGTTTTCGTCATCGGCGGCAGAACCGTGCTCGGCTCTGAAAGAGGCGGTCTCTTTCGAATCATCAAGTACTGACATCGGAAAAACTATGACTGGAAGTTCATCATTTTGATCTCGTCCCGTGATTAACTCAAAGGGCGCCTGCCGGCGCATGTTCGTCAGCCAATAGTTGTTAACGGTATTCACGGCAATCGTTGAAAATATCCAGTACCCGTTTAAGCTTTCTACTGTAATTTCGCCCAGTGATCGCCGTAACCTTTCTCCTGGTAAGTTTCGCAGGTCGTCATCGTTCCTGACGGCCTCGCCTCGAACCATCTCTCCCCGAAGGCTCGCCGGCTGCACCCCTTGCGGGAGACCTATTCCGACAAACAAAGCTACGAAAAGCACCAGCGCTGAAGCATTTAATTTTCTAGCCATTCGCCTACCAACATTTCAAACTCATTCGTCGAAACATCCCCTATTCCTGCCCCAATTCATGGCGACCGTCAATCATCGCTATGCAGAAGAAGCGAACCGAGTTGTCCGGGCGTTAAACTTGTCCTACAATCATGCCATAATCAGAACATGCGGCGCCAAAAGGCCGAAATTTGGCGCCAAACAAACTGGAGGATCAATCCATACAATGAACTGCCAAGCTTTATTCTATGCAAGTCTTTTTTCTGTCGCTTTCAGCCATACGGCGTGTAGTACTAACCTTGTTCCAAAGTTTCTCGAGCAAGGCGACAGAACTTCGGACTACCAGTCGACGCAGACACAAAAAGAGACAAGAGAAACGAGTGTCAGCAACTTCCCTCTTCCGCCAGAGGAATTGGCGGCAATTCTCATAAAGACAGCAAAGGCAGCAGGGTGGGCACCGAAACCAAATCCAGCTGAAAACGATGAACGGTGGGTAGTAACCATTCGCGACCCTGACAAGCCCGCCGGCAAATCGGAAAGGAACGTTTTCATTGAAAGTTCCCCGAACGGTGGCAGCAATCTCCGGATTGGTTCCGGCCAAGCCTCTTTACCCACTCAGCTGGTATCACCG
>CAZSWX010000371.1:0-605 GCA_964610865.1 uncultured Enterobacteriaceae bacterium | reverse complement strand
CCTCTTCCGCGCCAGAACGGGACTATTCTGCAAGAAAAGCTCCGGCCGACGTCATAGTCACTGCAGGAACACCGACCCGGCCCTATCGCAAGTTAGGAAAGATTCGTTCGAGTGTACAACTTAACGAGAAGACTCTTTCACAAAAGCTGTGGGACGCGCCCTTCGCCCTCATAAAAGACGGAGCTGAGGCAAGTACAAGTCAAACCAGACTCTTCAACATTCTCAGCGCCAACGCGTTGCGCAAATACGGAAACCAAGTCGATGCGATTATCAAGGCCCGATACAAGACTCGGACGGACGGGAGCGCTTTCGCTTCAGGCTTGGCAGTTCAGTATGTGGCGACGGAAGAGCGGCTTGAGGAAGTAGACCGGTTACACGAAAAAGGATACCTCACCGAAGCAGAATACACGACAAAGAGGGCCAAGATTTTAGAAGATTTGTAGCCCCAGTTTGTTCTGCTAGATTCAAATTCTCCCATTGTCTGACCAGGAGCGTACACGATGAGGGCAAGCCCATCCGAAGGATTATTGCCGTTCCATGCCTGTAAGTTATTTTACGCAGATGGGATTAATGGGGGACCCGGCAGCACCAAATATCTTTAGTGG
>CAZSWX010000370.1:0-2572 GCA_964610865.1 uncultured Enterobacteriaceae bacterium | reverse complement strand
TCATTGCGTCGAAGCCAGTCGCAAAAACGAGGCAGTCGAGTTCATGTTCTACCCCATCTACGATTACACCTTTCTCGCTTATTTTTTGGATGCCGCTTTTACTACAGTCTATGAGGGTTACGTTTGGCCGGTTGTACGTTTCGAAATAATCTGTGTCCATACAAGGTCGCTTACAAGCGTACACGTGCTCTGGGAGCAAGGCTTCGGCGACAGACTGGTCAGTGACAGTGTCTTTGATTTTCGTCTTGATGAAGTCGGCCACGGTATTATTTGCCGCCACATCGGTCATAGAATCCGTGTACGACAGGAGAAGGGACATACCGCCTAATTTCCATCGTTTTTCATACTCGATTTGTCGGTCCTCGGCCGTTACGTCAAACGTTGCCTGGTCGATGTCTGCCTGGTTAATATCCATCGCCAAGGGCAAATTATTATTGCGTTCGCGGTACCCTCTATAGTCTGCTTTGATACGGGCTTCCTCGCCTGTGTCCATGGACTGATTCCGTTGTGGTACGGAGTACTGCGGCGTGCGCTGAAACACCTTGAGGTGCCCTGCTTGTCCGGCGATAACGGGTATCGCCTGAATGCCTGTAGATCCGGTCCCAATGATGCCTACCTTTTTGTTAGTGAAATCCACCGGATCATGGGGCCAATTGCCTGTGTGGTAGGCGTCACCACGAAACTTCTCCATCCCGTCGAACTCCGGGATATTTTTCGATGATAGACAACCAGTGGCCATGATACAGAAGGTAGAAGATAATTTTTCTCCTGAATCGGTAGTGACTGTCCAGCGCTTAGAACCCTCGTCGTAGATGGCACTTTCTATCGAGGTGTTGAATTGAATATCGCGCCGTAATTCGAAACGGTCTGCTACGTGGTTGGCGTACTTAAGTATCTCCGCCTGGTCGGAGAATTTCTTTGTCCATTTCCATTCCTGTTGGAGTTCTTCCGAAAATTGATACGAGTACTGGAGACTCGGGACGTCACATCGTGCTCCGGGGTAACGGTTCCAATACCATGTTCCACCAACGTTTGTCCCGCGTTCGAATACCCGAGCAGAAAAGCCCATCTGTCGGAGTTTGTAGAGCATGTACATGCCGGCGAATCCGGCGCCGATAATGACCGCATCAAATCCAGTCCCGGCACTGGTACGTCTATAGGTTGTCTCGTCGCTCTGCGTTACCTCTGAATTGGTCATGGTCAATTTTCCGATCTCCTTATTTTGTGAGCCTTGGTATGTTTCTGGCCCCAGCCGGTGGCTTTACGCGGAGCGTTGGACTTCGTAAGCTTCTGCGTCAGATTTGGTCGTACGGGCGGTGAATTCGTCCATGGAATACGGCCAGTTTGTGACAAATCGGCCGGAATTTGAACGATAATAAAAGTCGTTTCCACATTCCGCCTGCCACACATCTACTAAACTTATATCCTTTTGGAGTTGGTTGTTAAAACTATTCATTACGTCGGGTCGAACGTCCATCCATGCAAGGTCCTCATCGGCCAGGCGACCGAGTTGTCTCATAATATAATCGCATTGTCGTTCCAACATGAACAGAATCGACCCCTGGTTAGTGTTGGGCCCATACAACATGAAGAGATTGGGAAAGCCCGCGGTCGTAATGCCAAGATACGCTTGAGCACCGTCGCTCCAAGCGTCTTTTAACTGTCGACCATCACGACCGGTTACGTCGAGCGCGCTGAGGTACGTTGTTGTCTCGAAACCTGTTGAGAAGATAATGGTATCGACCTCTCGTGCTTTCCCATTAATAGTAGTGATACCGGTGGGAGTAATCCGCTCTATGGTGTCCGTAATGAGTTCTACGTTGTTCTGGTTAAAGACAGGATAATAAACGTCCGAGAATAGGGGTCTTTTACAGCCGAAGGGGTGTGTCGGGGTGAGCTGTTTCCGGACTTCTTCGTCTTTCACGGTTGCAAGTCGCTCGAGTCCGGACCGTTCGATTTCCGACAACACTTTCTTATCATTAAACGTGCACAGAGTATTCCAGGTCTGATATATCTCTTCGCGTCTTTGCTGAACAAGCTCGGGCTCACGCGTGAATCGTTCGATTTGTTCCTGTGAATACGGTGTATTTTCCTTCGGGACCACCCAATTAGCGGTTCGCTGGTAGAGATAAAGCTCGTCTACTTTTTGGGCGATTTCGGGGACGAATTGGATTGCGCTGGCGGCGATACCGATGACTCCAACCCGCTTCCCTTTCAAGTCATGCGTATGGTCCCACCGGGCCGAGTGAAAGTACTTGCCCGCGAATTCCTCTCGGCCTGGTATGGATGGCCAGACGAGGTTGTTGAACATTCCCAGCGCACTTACGACGACCCGTGATTGGCAGTTCGTGCCATCGGCGGTTGTGACCAACCAGCAGGATTTCTCACCGTCCCATTGAGCTGATTTGACCTCTGTCTCCAATAAAATGTGTTTCCGCAGGTCGTACTTATCCGCAATAAGATTCAAGTATTCGAGGATTTCTGCCTGACCTGCGAAAGGGCGGGACCAATCATTCTTCTGTTCAAACGAGAAGGAATAAAGGTGTGATTGTACGTCGCACTCGGCACCGGG
>CAZSWX010000369.1:0-2576 GCA_964610865.1 uncultured Enterobacteriaceae bacterium | reverse complement strand
CCCGCGCACGCTCAGGATCTAACGTAACGACGCTATTAATGCTCGTGTCCAAGGAATCGACTCGCGCCAAGAAAAAATCAAGTGCTTCGACGCTAGATATTCGTTTTCTTTTTATCTCCTCAGCGATTTTGCTGGCGCTTGCGTACGCTAGATCAGAAACGACCGACATATGTTACTCCCTGTCTGTTATTCATTTCCCAAAAAGGATGATTCGCGAGACCACCGGCATCTTGCCACGAGCCCAAACGCGACACAACCGTTGAGACATGATAACTACGGAGCCAAAATATCGACGCGACTTATTCGTAGTAGGAGGTTAAGTCAAAATCGAAAAGGATAATTACCACCATGGCCAGACACGAAGCACTAGTCCAAAAATTATATACGGCACGCTTAAAAGGCCAGAATTTTTCGGGGTTTGACAGTGCCATCGTCGATCTCGAGACCGCACTCGAATTGCAGCTAGAGGTCCTCAAGCGATTTGAGTCCGATGGCGAACGTCTCGGCGGATGGAAAATTGGACTAACCTCTGGTAACGCGAGAAACCGAATGGGCGAGGGCATCCGTCCCTTCGGTTTCGTTCTCAAGAGTCGGGTCTTTGCGTCAGGGTCCGGTGTTCCGCTCATCAATATACTGAATTGTCATGTTGAACCCGAAATCTGTCTGGTCCTCAAAAAATCACTGAATGGCCCTGACGTAACTACCGAAGAAGCCAAGGCAGCCGTGGGAGCCGTCGTGCCAGCCTTCGAGATTAACGAGATCCGAGTGAATCCGCAGGAAGAAGGCAATATCGCATTAGTAGCGGACGGTCTGGCACACTGGGGTATCGTCTTAGGTCCTGAGACCGGGCCCAGAGACGGATTGACCGGCACTACCGTAGAATTTTCATGTAACGGAGAGTTGTTAGGGACTAAAACGCCTGGCCAGACGATGGATGACCCTTACGTCTCACTGGCACTGCTTTGTAAACAGCTCGACAGGTTCGGCCGCGGCTTGAAGCCTGGGCAACCGGTAATTACGGGTTCGTTCTTCCATCAAGCCGTGACGAGCCCCGCAAAGTATCAGGCGAGTTTTGCAAAAATGGGCGACGTGGGATTTGAGTTTTCTTAGATAACAAAAAAGACCGTCTAGTCGCGATCTTGCAAATTGTATACGGTCGGGATCCAAAATCAAACCAGCGTTATAGACGAAAGGACACGCGTCATGAGTGATCAAGCTAACCCAAAGGTATTTTTCGATATTACGATCGGCAGTGAAGAGACTGGGAGGATAATTTTCGAACTACGGGCAGATATCGTGCCGAAGACCGCAGAAAACTTTCGTGCGTTGTGCACCGGAGAGAAAGGCACGGGGAATTCCGGAAAACCCCTACATTACAAAGGCTCGCAGTTCCACCGCATTATTACGAATTTTATGTGTCAAGGCGGTGACTTCACCAACGGCAACGGCACCGGCGGTGAGTCCATCTACGGTGAGAAGTTCTCTGATGAAAACTTCGAACTCAAACACACGGAACCTTTTCTGTTGAGCATGGCAAACGCCGGACCCGGGACGAACGGATCCCAATTTTTCATAACAACCACGCAAACACCCTGGTTAGACGGGAAGCACGTCGTCTTCGGTTCTGTAACAGACGGCATGGATGTCGTACGCGCTATGGAGGCGCAGGGAAGCGAGAGTGGACAGACGAAACAATCAATTGCCATCAAAGATTGCGGCCAACTCAAAGATTAGTTCAATCACCTGCCGAGTTCCAAAGATCGGAGACAGTTGAATATGCCACACCTCACGGCAAACCACTGCCGCATGTTTTACGAAGTCGATGATTTCGTTGCCCCATGGGCGAACGAAAAAGAAACCGTGTGGCTGCAGCACGGAGTCGGTAGAAGTACGAAATTTTGGTACCACTGGATACCCGCTATAGCTCAGCAATATAGTGTTGTCCGGCGCGATATGCGGGGACACGGTCAGTCAGAAGATCCAGGACCAGATCACAAGTGGTCGCTCGATGAACTCGTGACCGACATGCACGACTTCATGGATGCACTTGGCCTAGAGAGTGTCCACTATCTAGGCGAATCTATCGGCGGCATTCTAGGGGTGCTCTTTGCCACCCGGTGGCCGGACCGGCTCAAGAGCCTGACTATCTGCAACTCGCCGACCACCATACGCCCGGCCGGTGCTGAGGCGCTCTCTGGTCAACATGGCAAGGTGCAGAGTGCACTCGAGAATGAGGGGGCTGCCGGTTGGGCACGAATCCTGATCGAACAAAACATCATCAGTGGTTCAAGCCCCGCCCATATCGCCTGGGTAGAGAATGAATTTGCAAAAACGCCAACACATGCGCTGCAGGGTATTACAAGGACGCTCGATGGTGCGGACACAGCGCCTTTGCTTGCGACCTTGGAGGTACCTACATTTATACTTGCGCCGGCCAATAGTCCAATCACCCCTCTCACTGATCAAATCTCCATGCGAACTGCCATTCCGAATGCGCGCATTGCAGTAATTGAAGGCCCCGGACACGAGATCTATGTCGACCGTGCCGGAGAATGCCAAACCGCGTTCCTGGATTT
>CAZSWX010000368.1:0-2579 GCA_964610865.1 uncultured Enterobacteriaceae bacterium | reverse complement strand
GTCCAAGCCGACTTCAACTGTCGCGAATATTTTCCGGTTCGGGCCTTCGACCGGATCGTGTCTCGGGACGAGGCCTGAAGCATCTTTTCTTTGACGACGGGGTTTGTCTCGGCCTCGGCTGTGGTCAGCCAGACGGAACCGGTCCAAGCGCCTGCAGCTCCCATTGCCATACATGCGGCCATCTGACGTCCTGTAACGATACCGCCTGCGGCGAGGATCGGAACGTCACCGTAGTCCTGGAGAGCGTCGTGAATTTCCGGGATGATGACCAGCGTGGATACGTCGCCACAGTGCCCGCCTGCTTCCCCTCCTGCCGCTATCAAAAGGTCTACGCCCGCCTCGAGTTGCCGTATAGCGTGCTTTTTGGCGCCGACTAATGCGGCGACCTTCACGTCATGTTGGCGGCCCATTTCTAGCATGATCTTTGGTGGTACACCGAGGGCATTAGCTACGAGTTTGACCGGATGAGAAAAGGCGACTTCCAGAGTTTCTGCGGCTCCTGCGGCCACCATGTTTTGACTTGCCCGAAAACTGTCTTCGCGAAACCTGAAAACCCCCTCGGGGGAGATATCATGCTGGGCCAAAATATCGGCAGCAAACCGGAAATACTCTTCTGGAATTGCAGCCGCCACTTTGTCATGGTCGAGACCGTCCGCGCTCTCTTTAGCAATCCGGTTGGGTACTATGAGATCTATACCGTATGGGCGGCCCTCAATATGTTGGTCGATCCAAGTTAGCTCTTCTTCTAACCGATCCGGCGGATGGGCGACCGCGCCAAATACCCCCATTCCGCCTGCCTTAGAGACAGCAACAACGACGTCCCGGCAATGCGTAAAAGCTATTAGCGGAAACTCAATGTCGAACATATCGCAAATGGGTGTTTTCATTAGTCGTCTCCTGCCACAGAAGTTCCACGATCGGACAAGTCTTTAAGTTGCAAAGCGAGTCAACCGCTATAGGGTGGGTTATATTAACCACGGTAGAATTGTATCACACCGGAGCCTGGGCGGGAGGGTAACGACTTATTTGCAAGGTCGTGCCTGTTCGAAATGTGTACTTTTCCTGGCGAGGCAGAATACATGATTCGCCTTTGATTCTACACGAGCAATGACCGGATTTCTGAGGGGGCCGGTCCATCCGGCTGTAAAAAAACGACTGCATCGTCGAAGCCCGCACCTGCGAAGGCTTGTAGTTTTTCCTTTGTTTCACCTACGTCGTGTCCGGGTACCACTCGAATAGTGGAAACGATCGCTCTTTTTCCACCAGCTTCGCGGTATCGCGCCAACGACTGTACCAGTTCATCGTAGGTGCGGTACATACTGGACCCTACCCAACCGTCAAATTCCCTAGCCGCACGGTCGACACTGGCTCCCCACGTACCTAACAGTATGGAGGGGCAGCCGCGTACGTTGGGCCAGGGCGTGAGGTTCGCTGTTGGGGTTGCGTTGCCCGCTAGCAGAGATTTTAAGCGGCTCAGCGTGCGGTTGAACGTCGTGAAGCGTTGGTCGTACGTCTTTCCGTAGGCGGTAAAATCCGTCTTAGTCGATCCAGCGCCTACCCCCAGTGTAAGACGTTCACCACATACTTGCATGAGTGAGAGCGTGCGGTGTGCGAGGTCTACCGGGTCATAAAGCGGTATTTGGAGGATTGCGGTACCCAGTTCAATGTCGTCCGTTACGGTCGCCGCTATGCCAAGCGTTAAAAAGGGGTCGGCGATGATAAACCCGCGTCCGACGGCCTGAGGAACCCAGAGACTTTCAAAACCCTCTCCCGCGTAGACCTTTGCTTGCTCGGCAAGCGCAGTAGTACTGGGATTACTACCCAGTAATCCAAACAGTGCTCCTAATCTCATTGAGCCTCCTTAACTGTTGCGAGACAAGTTTAGTCAATTATCGAGCTCCAGCAAAAACGCAACATTGAGGTCTAGGCGATTTCCTAGCCAGAGAGCAGCCTTAGTATGATCTGTCACCTCGTCTTCGGTTCGAGGATGTATTAGTACGCTTAAGTCGGCATGGTTGAGCATCAACCACGGAACCAAAAGCGCGAATGTATCGGTGTCAAATGCAACCTGGAACATCGATTGAGGATGGGGGCCGACGGGTTTGTCTCGCCACCGTCCCATCTTCACCCGAAATCGGTGATTGATCACATTTCGAATATGCGAGGCCTCGACCAAAGAAGTGGTATCGTAGTATATATGCGCGTGGAACCCACGGATTTCGTTGTGGCTCTGCATTTTATTGGGCGTCAGGACTCAATTATACTCTTTTATTCGCTTAGTGAATGTTTGGTCTTATAGTGTCTTCCATGGTCGATGCAGAAATTAATGAATTGGGTGCTTCGTAAGAAATTGTTTTAATTCCTGTGTGAAACGCCGGCGCGCGGAAGAAACAAAGCCGTGCCCAGCATCAGGAAAGATGGATAGTTGCGCGCCCGGGATCTTTCTTGCTAAAATCTCGGAGTTTGCTGCGGGTATGAGAACATCGTCTCGACCGGTCGCAACGAATGTGGGCGCCGTTATTTCTGATAATTGCTTATAGACACGCAGCGTCATCGTTGCGTCGAGATGGCGTTTGTAG
>CAZSWX010000367.1:0-2596 GCA_964610865.1 uncultured Enterobacteriaceae bacterium | reverse complement strand
ACAGGACAACCCATGTTGATATCGATAATGTCAGCGCCCATTTCCTGGTGTAAAAGGGCTGCTTGTGCAATGGATTTTATCTGACACCCGGCCAATTGCACGATCCGAATTCCTTCATCGCGCGTCCATCGCGCACGTTCATTCGAAATTTGGCTGCCCCTATCCTGCCTTTGGGAGGAAATCATTTCACTAACTACCATGTCAGCACCAAAACCTTTCACCAGGCGGCGGAAGGGTTGATCCGTAATACCTGACATGGGTGCCAAAATGACCAACGGGTCATTGTAATTTTTGTCAAAAATCTTGCTCATGAAATGGGCAACAATTAAATTATGAATTTACCCTTAATTATAAGGTAATGAAATTACTTTTCTACAATATCGTCCTGCAAATTTTCTGAATAACCTGGTAATAAACTCTATTTTCGTACCAAAATTTCAGTATTTTTACCAACCAGCATGATTAAGATTACAACGGAAGATGTCCGAAACATACAATGATAGACTAAATACCATTTCCAATGTCTGATGGGTAAATCATTATGATCGCCGAAAGATTAGTACACAGCATAGCTGACGTTGAAGCGATAGAAACCCAACCAATTTCCCATTTAAATTTACCACAAAGCACCTATCACGCAATTAGAGACGCTGCAGCTAAATATCCAAATCGAGTAGCGTTCAAAAATTTACTCACGGGTTCGGCGGAAGAAGAACCTCAAATTTTATTGTATCAGGACCTGATTGCCAAAATACACCAGACCGCTAACTTACTGCATGAATTGCACGTAGGCCCAGACGATGCAGTAACATTGTTACTACCCATAATTCCTGAAACCAGTATTTGTCTTTGGGCCGCCGCTGCAAACGGCATAGCCAATCCAGTTAATTCGTTCTTAGAGACAGAGCATTTAGTCGCCATTATACGGTCCGCTAAGGCTAAAGTAGTCATTGGTTGTCATCCATCAATAGAAGCGACATCCTGGTCACGAGTTCAAGCAATCCAAGAGAAAATTCCTAATCTGATATTAATTCAGATAGGCGGTGATATTGAGGATCTGGCGCCAGGCATAATACACTTTGAATCCTCTATAGCTAAACAACCAGATAATCACCTAGTCAGTGGCCGCGAACCGCATGCCGAAGATATCTGCGCGTACTTGCATACCGGGGGCACGACCGGAGCACCTAAACTTGCACGTCATCACCACCAAGGCCAATTACTACAATGCGTGGGGATGGATTTCCTGTTAGGCAGGCAAGATCCATCTACTGGCCTACTCGGCATACCAATGTTCCACGTTGGTGGTGCTGTCGTTTCGTCTCTGTATTCCCTAAGCAGAGGTGGTACTATTGTCACTTTACATCCTAATGGCTTACGAGATCCTATTACAGTTCGGGATTTTCTTAAGAATGCCGCACGATTTAATGCAACAGCCCTGGGAGGTGTTCCGGCAAGTTGGGCCGCACTTTTAACGCAGCCCAGCGATCATTTGGATTTGAACAAAGTACGCTACGGCATTGTTGGCGCCTCAACCCTTCCTTTAGAAGTAGCAAACGGAGTAACCGCTAAATTTGGGTTCCCCCTCATTGAAGGTTGGGGCATGACCGAGACCCATGGATTTGCCACTATGAATCCTCTGCACGCTGAAAACCGCGTGGGTTCAGTCGGTCTCCGGTTTCCATATATGGAAATTAAAATCGTACAATTAGACAAAAATGGTCGGACATCGCGTTTATGTAACATCGATGAGATTGGCACCATTTTGGTTAAGGGACCTCAAGTGATCAAAGGATACGTGGACGATGCGCATGACCACGACGCCTGGGTTGATAATGGCTGGCTTAATACCGGTGACCTGGCACGCATGGATAAGGATGGTTATATTTGGCATACAGGCCGGTCAAAAGACCTAATCATTCGGGGCGGCCACAATATTGATCCGGTTCTCATAGAGGAAATTCTATACCAGGCACCTGGCATTGAATTAGCAGCAGCTGTAGGCCAACCGGACCGGCGAGTAGGTGAAGTGCCGGTGGCATTCGTACAGATGCAACCAGACAACATTTTTAATGAAGAAATTATAAAAGAATTCGTTCGGGAGCGGATTCAAGAACGGGCTGCGAACCCTGTTGTGGTGTACTTACTCGATGAGATGCCACTCACCCAAGTCGGCAAAATATTTAAGCCTGAACTTCGCATATTAGCTGCTCGCACCCATTTGCAAAAGGAATTATCATTTGTCGCAAGAGACCGAGGGCAAGTCGAGGTTTCTGTGAAACCTCACCTGAAATACGGTACACTGGCTACCATTTCTATAACCGGTGGAGACGAAAATTTGCTTCACATAATAAAGGATTTAGTCGACGGTTATTCATTGCGGACCGAGATCATTCAGTCGTGAGTTTTTCTCGAAGTAACTCATTGACCATCTTTGGATTAGCTTTGCCCTGAGTCGCCTGCATAACCTGCCCTACAAACCAGCCAAGGATTTTCTCTTTTCCATCCTGGTATTCTTGTATTTTGTCAATATTTGTCGCAAGGACCTTGTCGATTTGGCCCTCGATAGCGCTGGCATCAGTAACCTGTTTTAGGC
>CAZSWX010000366.1:0-2601 GCA_964610865.1 uncultured Enterobacteriaceae bacterium | reverse complement strand
TTCACCGCCTTCTATTTGCGGTGTTCCTCCACCGTCGTCAGAAAACTGCGAATATTCTCCAAATCCTCTGACGAGGCGGAATGTTCATCGCCACACATTTGATAGTCGATTGTTTTCGCCGCCGCCAACTGTCTCAGCTGAGGCATGGTGCCCGTGAGCGTAATAACTTCCGTGACGAAGTTGTACGAAACTACATGCCCTTCGCGATCCGCGAACATCAGTTCCAAGGGCTGGCCATCTAGTAGCCAATGGATCGTTTGACAATGCGGATATTGCCAGTCTTCCGAAGTAATCGTTAGCACGAGGGCGAAATTTTCAATGAGACTGCCGTCGGCTTTGTTGTATTCCGCGCGAAGGTTTATTTGGTTGTCCAGAGTCATGCGGTGCGTAGAGGCGATTGTCGTACTCGAGGTGGAGCTATCGGTTGTTACACGTATCTCAGCATTTCCCACTCCCGCATGCAGCCCAACGAGAAACACAACGAATAGCGCTATTCGATACATAGGTCCCGCCCTCCCCACAGTGCAGACTCTGCGCCACCATACCGTCCCGGATGTCGAGATTCCAGCGCGAATGTGTTGCCCGGATGACCAACGACACACGATTGTTCCCCTAGCTCACTGTTTTCTCGTGCAAATACCAGGCACGGCTTACGGTGAGTAACCACCCTTGTGAGCCGTTCGCAATCACGGGGAAACATTGCTAAGCGAAATACATGCGGAGCAGACACCAAGGAACATTCGATCCGGAGCATCCGGCACCCTTCGAGTTGTCCCGTGGCAAAATCGAAGACGTCTTGAAATGCCCTGCCTGCTTCTGGCTCGAGAAAGCCCGTGGGGTTAAGAGAAGGCAAATCCCATTCAATCTGAACTCGCTGACCGATGAGTTGTTAAAGCGCGACTTTGATCAGTACAGAGGCAAAGGACCGCATCCACTCATGGTCGACAAGGAGTTAGGTCATTTGCAGCCGTTCGATCATGAAGATGTGGCAAAGTGGCGGGATGCCCTCCATTTTGGATCGTCTCAACGGCATTTGAATACGCTTCACGCACCGACGCAAATTCTATTCGGCGGAGGATTGGATGACGTCTGGGAGAATACGGTTACCGGTGAATTGCATATCATCGAATATAAAAGCACCGGAAGCACCACGAATAAACCGAGAGAATTTTCCGTCCAAAAGCTCAATGCCTCCTGGTATCAAGGTTATAAAAAACAGGTCGAGATGTACCAATGGCTGTTGAGACGAAAGGAGTTTCAGGTCAGTGATATCGCCTATTTTGTGTACGTAGATGGGACGGCTATCGATAGGCATGGCATGATCAATAAAGGGAACCTCCGTGAGTCTTGGATGAAGTTCAATAACTTCCTTTTCAGTTATGAGGGAGACGACTCGTGGGTGGAGGACGCATTATTTCTGGCGAAGAAAGTTGTCCAACAACCGGACTGTCCCGAACACAGCGATAGCTGCGAACACAAGGACTTTTACGTGAATTACGGCAGAGCGATGGGCTTTCCCGCCTAACCTCTTGGTAATTAATTGATTGAACGTGAAAGCCATAATGCCAAATTAAACGACCTGCAATTTACATTCATGGTCCCAAGCCGGGATTCTGATGACGAGTGTGCAGAAGGCCCATGGGCCTGCCTTAATTAAGAAATCTTATTGGATTGACGGCCATAGCTACGGGGTATGGAACGGTATCCGAAGATACCCAGAGTATCTGCGGATACACGAAGAATGGGTTTAGTGCCCTCTACAATTGCGACCCGTTCGGACCCGGGACCCACACGGCAAGTGCCACAGTGGCCGGGGTAGAGTTCAGCGCTGACGAGTTGCTACGCACCCCAGTGTAATGTAGAGAACGGTCATCTAGGTTGTATGATTAAAACCAGGTGGAACAGGTCATGAGGAAACGACTATGAGCGATTTACCCCAGTTTATGGCGATCTCCCTTCTCCGCTTCCAGAGGCCGCGCGCAGTCGAGACGTTTACAGATAGTCAGCTCGACACGAAAGTGCGGTACACGACTTTGCGTGCGGATAGTTTCCTCATTGACGGGACTATCGCGCTGGAGGCGGACGTCTTTTGTCACGTTGCCCTGTGTGACGACAGAGAAACATGCGACAAAGCAATGGAAGAGCTTATTCATAAAGCTCAGACTCTCGATGGGATCGCGGAATCGATTCAGCTCTTACTCCGGCCTTTTACCCACCGAGGCACCATCAATTGGCTAGATCCCGTGAACCCTGGTCCGATGTTTGAAACGCACGAGAAGCCAAGGAATGTGAGCCCCGTCGTGAGCATGACGAGCGGCGGCTTTATAGAACCAGGCGGGCAAATGGAACGCGTCCGTAGCACTCTCTCAAATACAGTGATGGTTGCTAATGATGTTCTTAAAAAAGACGGACTCCAGTTTCGTCGAGTATTCTCACTTTGTGCCAATTTTGGCGATGGAGTTACCTTTACCGTTTGGGAATCTGAAGACGCTCTCGCGACGTTTGCCTATGGACCAGGGGAACATTTAGACCGAGTGAAACCTCAACTCGAGTCGGCCTTCCATTTCGATCGCACCTCCTTCACTCGGTTCACGGTAGAGC
>CAZSWX010000365.1:0-2604 GCA_964610865.1 uncultured Enterobacteriaceae bacterium | reverse complement strand
GGGGGCTCTGATCCAGTCGCGTCGAAATCTCCTCGAACATTCCTGTAAGAGTTTTAGTTTCTGTGGAAGTCAGATTTTTGCTGTCACGCTTCTGAAAGCCCCATTCAACGAAATGCTCGAACTCCCACAAAAAAAGACGCTTGTCAAAGCGCTGCTGGAAGGCGATGCACCGCTCGTTCTTCCGCCGAGTTCCCTCGATCTGAATCAGCAGTAATTGATCTATCGCCCGCCGGTACCACGCTTCGACCTCAGCCTTCGGCAAGTCCTGGACAGCATCGCGTAAGGGAACGTCACCAATATCTTCAAGTAAGAGGAAACCGTCCTGATGGCCGTCGATGTACAGCTCTGGCACTCGTACACCGAGCGGCTCAAGAAAATAGTGCAGATTCAGGTAGGGTAGCTCTTCGAGCGGTTCATCAAACACAGCGAGCTCATCGGAAGAGATTGCCAGGCCGCTATCGGCTAGCACCATAGCCACGGCTGAGGCAGGCCCATTACCACTTAACGATAGTCGGATGTAGGCACGACTTGATGCATCTCCGGCTAGTGGATAAGCCTGAGTGACCCTTACCTCTTCGCCCCATTTATCGGTAACCGCCGCCTCGATAACCCGCTGGATGTCTGTCTCCATATCTGACGAGGTAGCAATCAGCCCATGGCTTGTCAAAGCGAAGCGATGGTCTGTTAAATGTTTTGCGAGCCTAACCACGTTTTTTTTCAAACAAGGCTATTAAGAAAGTCGACAGATCAGTTCCGAAGTTACAACACAACCCGCCGAATAAGCAGTCGCGAGGCTTGTGTTTCCGAACGAAGAGGCATCGCTGAGTGAGAACTAGCAATCTCCGGCCTCTGTTCCACGGGTAGTACGGAGAACGTATTCGGATCCCGGCGAGCTGAATCTCTTTACCGCTAGAAACGAAGTAGTTAAGTTGGAACGGCGAAGGAGAGACGAATGGATTTTAACTTCACCCCTGAAGAGGAGGCCTTTCGAACAGAGTTGCGCACATGGCTCGAAGACAACATCCCGGAAGGATATGACCCGAAAGAATTCGACGTTATAGACGAAGACGCCCGGTTTGATTACCAACGGGACTGGCAGCGTGCTGCTTCCAAGGATCGTTGGGTGGGCATCCACTGGCCCAAAGAATACGGAGGCCGCGGGGCCAGCCTGATGGAGATGTTTATTTTCAATCAAGAGATGCAGCGCGCGCATGCTCCTCGCTTTGCAAATACTCTGGGATTGATGATGTCGGGCCCGACCCTAATTCACTGGGGAACGGACGAACAAAAGGAGCGGTATCTCCATAAGATTCTTTCCGGCGAAGAGATCTGGTGTGAAGGTCTTTCCGAACCGAACGCAGGTTCGGATCTGGCTGCCATGCAAACCCGTGCCGTTGAGGATGGTGATTATTATGTCGTCAATGGACAAAAAGTTTGGACCAGTTACGCGCACCGGGCGGATTTCATCCAACTCTTTGTCCGCACTGATCCTGATGCACCTAAACACCGCGGCATTAGTTGTCTGGCCGTAGACATGACGACTCCCGGGATCACGGTGCGTCCGCTGGTTCAGATCACCGGAGATTCGGAATTCAACGAAGTTTTTTTTGCAGACGTACGGATTCCGAAGGATTGTCTCATCGGACCCCGGAACGAAGGCTGGAAAGTCTTAGTGACCACACTGATGCACGAAAGAGCGGGGATTGGGTCTGGCCTCCCCGTCCACCGCCACTTTTCAGAGTTGATCAAATTGACCAAGGAGGTAGAGATCGACGGGCGGCCCGCATGTGAGGACCCGGCCGTCCGCCAGACATTGGCTCAATTCGCGATTGAATGCCAAGCCATCACCTACAATATGTTTCGAAGTTTTAGCGCGCGTTTGAAGGGCAATCCGCCAGGTCCCGAAGGGTCGATTAATAAACTGGTCGGCTCCGATCTAAACATGCGGCTGGCAATGTTTGCGACGGAGTTGCTCGGGCCGTACGCCCAAGTAACTCAGGGGTCATCTTTTGCCAAAGACAATGGTCGCTGGCCACGCGCAGCTTTATGGTATCGTTTGCTGACTATTGGCGGCGGCACATCGGAAATACAAAAAGGAATAATCGGAGACCGGATACTGAAATTGCCGAAAGGTTAAAAACGGCTACAGAGACGAAGAGTGTTCTCCGACCAATAAATATGGAGGAATCATCATGGGGAAGCTGGATGGAAAAGTCGCAGTCGTTACAGGTTCTGGCCGCGGGATCGGTCGCGGTGTAGTACGACTGATGGCCGAGGAAGGTGCAAAAGTCGTGGTAAACGATCTAGGCGGTAGTGTTGACGGTGATGGTGAAGACAAAGCGCCGGCCCAACTCGTAGTTGAGGAAATCTCCGCGACAGGCGGCGAAGCCGTTGCCAGTACCGATAATATTGCCACGGTTGCAGGCGGAGAAAGTCTCGTTCAGACTGCGGTAGACTCGTTCGGTAAGATCGACATCCTGGTTAACTGCGCAGGGATTTTACGGGACCGCATGATTTTTAATATGACGGAAGAGGAATGGGACTCGGTCGTGGCTGTGCACTTGAAAGGCCATTACTGTACGATCCGCCCGGCATCGGCGCAGA
>CAZSWX010000364.1:0-2611 GCA_964610865.1 uncultured Enterobacteriaceae bacterium | reverse complement strand
AAACCTCTACTGGGGCTTGGCAACCCATCGCAGAACTTTCCGAAATAGTCCACGAAGCCGGGGCCCTTTTCCTTGTTGATGCAGTTACCTCTCTGGGGGGTTGTCCTCTCAAGATCGACGAGTGGCAGATAGACGTCTGCTATAGCGGAACGCAAAAATGTCTTAGCTGTCCACCAGGGCTCTCCCCCATTACGTTTGGACCAGCGGCACAGGCCTCCTTAAAAAAAAGAAAGACACCTGTACAGAGTTGGTATTTAGACCTCACGATGCTCGAAAAATATTGGGGCGAAGAACGCGTGTACCATCACACGGCACCAATCTCGATGAATTACGGTTTGCGTGAGGCACTTCGAATCGTCTGCGAAGAAGGACTCGAGAACCGCTATAGCCGGCACGAAGAAAACCATTTGGCGCTAGCTGCCGGGCTTAGCGCTATAGGCATCGACCTCGCCGCACAGGCGGGACATCGGCTATGGATGCTAAATAGCGTGAAAATTCCTTACGGTGTCGAAGACGCCACCGTAAGGCGGCAACTTCTTTCCGATTACAATATCGAAATAGGTGCTGGCCTCGGCGACTTCGCCGGAAAAGTATGGCGGATAGGTCTGATGGGCGAGTCCAGTCAGCGAAGCAACGTGATGCTTCTATTGAGTGCCCTAGAACTCGTATTACGACGGAATGGACACGCCTGCCCGGAGGGAGCCGGCGTTGCTGCGGCACAAGAGGCCTATAATAAAAAGCCCTGAGATGGTGATGGACGTGGGTCCATCATTCACGCGTCTGACCACAGTCGTATCCTACGGAAAAGGAGTCACTGGGTGAACGAAATGCTGGCCGACCGTCTGTCGACCCGACGCAGGGGTTATTTCCTGGCATTAAAATGTGTCGTCTTGGCGTACTTATTTGTGTCGATAGCCTCACCGGCAGATGCGAGTGGCGAAGGAGCGGCTCTTGCGCCCTTCCCTCCTCATATCCTCTCAGCCCTTGACGCGGACCAGGACATACCCACCCTCGTGACGGCGGTAGAGAACAGCATCAGAGCACTAAGGGACAAGCCATCAGAGAATTTCCTCCCATTGAACGACGGAAAAGTCGCGCTGGGAAGAGTTAGAGAAAGCCTAGTTCTGTTTCGTTCTCTTCTCGAGGTAAAGGATTCCACCTTTGGGGAAATCTTAAAAGCATTCGACATTTTTCCGGCTAGTACGCCTGTATTGTTTACCGGTTATCACGAACCCGAATTACCCGGTAGCTTAATCCGATCGGACCAGTACCGATATCCTTTATACCGGGTTCCCGCCGACTTGACGCGCAAGGACCAAGTCGGGAGCGTCTCGATCGGCCGAACAGAGAACGGAAGATTTCTCCCCTACTTCTCTCGAGCGGATATCGATGGACGGGGAGTGTTACACCAAAAGAGTAAGGTCCTTGTCTGGCTCGACGACCCCGTAGAGCGCTTTTTTTTGCATATCCAAGGGTCGGGGAAAATACGCTTAGAAGATGGGACCTGGTTTCGGGCAGGATATGCGGCATCGAACGGACTGCCTTACCGGAGCATTGGGAAACTATTACTTACCGAGAACAAACTTGGGCCGGGGGAGGCTACCGCCCAGGGCATCCGTAACTACCTGAGAGACCACCCTTCGAAACAGGAGACAATTTTTTTTCACAATCCTCGATACATTTTTTTTCGAGTGATTTCGGCAGGACCGCTCGGTAGCCTTGGAGTACCACTTACACCACTTCGTTCGATTGCCATCGATCCCAAGTCGTATCCATTGGGGGCCGTCGCGCTGGTCCGGACAAAAAGACCAACAATTGGTCCAGACGGAGTTATTTCCTGGACCACGTTTTCACGATTGGTGTGTCTACAAGACCAGGGTGCCGCGATCAGCGGTCCCGGGCGAGCCGACATATACTGGGGAAGTGGCGCCCAGCCGGAGGCCGGGTTGATGGCCCAGCACGGCGAACTCTACATTCTTCTAAAAAAGGGGTAGTGTATCAGCCCTAGGCCGAGCGGTCGAAATTTTCATTGACACTCCAAACAAGGCACTACCACGATGTCTTCGATACCGGCTATTAAACACAAGGGCCTGAGACACGTCGCATTGAATGTCGTCGATGTGGCGAACTCTATAGACTTCTATACCAAAATATTCGGAATGCACGTGGTCTGGAAGCCCGACTCGAATAATGCCTATTTGTCTTCTGGATGTGACAACTTGGCTTTACACCAAACAATCACTTCAAAAACTGATTTTCCGGATCGACTCGACCACCTGGGCTTCATCGTCGCAACGGCCCATGAAGTAGACAAGGCCGCCTCCGCCTTGCGGCGCCAGAAGGTCCGAATTTTAAAACCGGCACGCACACACCGGGACGGGAGCCGCTCTCTTTACTGCGCCGACCCCGACGGAACGGTCATACAAATTCTGTACGAACCTACTCTGAGCAAACAACAAATTACTTAGAGTAAACGGAGAAATTGTGATGCATTCGCCGGCTCTAGTGTTAGGAGCTTGGGGAGTACATGCCTACACAGCGTCGGGCTTGGTGGCAGGCGTCTTCTCAATCATCGCTATTTTTGAAGGGCACGCACAAATAGCATTCTTCT
>CAZSWX010000363.1:0-2615 GCA_964610865.1 uncultured Enterobacteriaceae bacterium | reverse complement strand
GGTTGCGAAGGCCGACGACCCTCCGCAGGACTTCCGGTTTAGTCCCCTGGCCGGATTCAGCCATTTAAACACTGACGCGCATCCAATTAGATAGCGGCTTACCTTCGAGGCCCTCTCATGGACTGGCCTTCCTCATCATGCAACTCCTTGGAACTGACTCTCCTCATAGCGGCGGTGGCCCCGTCACGATGCAGTGAAACCGAAAGCACACATGCTTTCGGTTCTGCCGAGCCACTTAAAAGAAATGGTCCAGCGGAACGCTGGTCAGGGGATTATCAAGGGGCGGAACTCCCCTTGATGACCCGGTAGGGGGTGTCTGAACGTTTACTCCCCCCGCCAAAACCAAAAGGCGGGGGTAAAGTGTGTGCTTTCCACCTATGTCAGATCAGTCATCCCCCAACTACCCTTAATCCCCCTAAATCTGCTACGCTAATGCCGCTATGCGAATGTTTTATCAAGCTGCTGTTACATAAACATAAATGTGTTTGAGGGTCAAAAATGAAAATTTCAACCTTAGTTAGTGCCTTTTTTGGGGTTTGCGCAGTTATAGTTGCTACAGGAGGATTCCCCTTAAAAGCTGTAACCTTCGAAGAATATGAAGCCGCCGTAAAGGAAAATATAGAAGTAAATATCAAGGGTGCTAATATAGGCGACAAGAAAAATCTAACCGCTCGCTTATATAAACCGTCCGGTGACGGCCCATTCCCCGCTATAATTGCATTACATGGTGCGGGCGGAATTTTTCCCTACCAATTGTGGTGGGCAAAAAAGGTATCCCAAAAACAAATCGTAGTTTTATTTATAGATAGTTACTGTTCTAGGGGCCTCCTTTGTACCCATCACACCGATGATACCGACCCTAAGCGAGGACATATTATGCGTTCTTGGGATAAGGTAAGCATAAAACAGCGCATGCTTGATGCCGGAGCAGGCTATAAATTTTTGAGTTCAAAAGGGTACGTTGATAAAAACCTTATAGGACTTATTGGTTGGTCGTGGGGGGGTACGACTGCTTTATTTGCTCAAAAATTTTCAGAGAGATTGAAATTACCGAATGGAGGATTTAAAGGAACGATCGCTTTTTACCCCAATTTAAAACATGTAATTGAAGAACGTAATTGGAAAAACTCAGGTAAAATCAAACAGCCTACATTGATACTTTATGGAAAGAGGGACAAATTAGAATCTGAGGAAAGCTATAAAAGCCTACTAAATAATAACCATTCTGGCCCAATCTTAGTTAAGGGTTACGATGGCGCTGTTCGGAAGTTTGATGAGCTTGGAGGGCTCCGGACTAAACGCCATCCCCGCGTAGGGGAGTTTGAAAAGGCATTTAATAAACCAGCGTTTGAAAATGCTTTAACCGAGGTAATGAATTTCTTAATCAAATATTTTAAAAGATAGTAAAGATTAAGCATTCCAATCTCATAGGCCTAATAGACGGCATGGACATTCTTAGGTGGGTGCGTCTATTGAAGTGCGCATACCGCACAGTAAATAAAACAACTTGTTTTAATAATAAATGGCCGTAATCGTGGGGGGGGCCATACTGGCTTTACTCACCAGGTAATAGGAAACGATTATCATCACTAATATTATCGATAGTCTCCTTATTGAACGGGATTACCTAATTGCCGATGGTGCTACGGGCACAAACATGATGGCACGGGGCTTGCCGGCTGGACGTCCGCCCGACTTTTGGAATATTGATGGCCAGGAACACGTGTCTTGGCTGCACGAAAGTTTTATCGATGTTGGTGCTGATATTATTTTGACAAATACCTTTGGGTCTAATCCGTGCCGATTGAAACTTGATAAAGCAGAGGAGCGAACACGTGAGATCAATCTGGCGGGTGCAAAATTGGCGCGGGCCGCAGCGGATGCTTCGGACCGGTTGGTCATCGTTGCTGGTTCTATTGGACCTGCGGGCGAGATGATGGAACCGTTTGGAGCTTTGAACGCCGATGCCGCCGAAAGTGCCTTTTATGTGCAGGCTGAGGCATTAGCGGAGGGCGGCGTTGATATCCTTTGGATAGAAACGATTTTTGCTTTCGATGAATTGGCGGCGGCCATCCGTGCTGCACAGAGGACAGGCTTACCAGTGGTTTCTACTATGACCTTCGACACCGCAAGCCGCACGATGATGGGAGACACGCCGGAGAAGGCTCTAGAGTTTAGCCATACATTTGAGCCGCGCCTTGGCGCATTTGGTGCTAATTGTGGCGCGGGTCCCGCTATGCTGATTGATACACTGGCAAGGCTTTGTGAGGCAGCCGAAGGCAAAGATATCATAATTTCCAAAGGCAACTGCGGTATTCCTCAGATGATTGACGGTGAGATCGTCTATTCCGGAACCAACGCGGTAATGGCTGACTACGCGCGCTTAGCCCGTGACTGTGGGGCTAAAATCATCGGCGGGTGTTGCGGTACGACGCCAGAACGGCTCAAAGCAATTGTTAATGCACTTGACCATTATGAGCCAAAAGCGTTGCCAAGCCAAAACGACATAGTCGCCGCCCTGGGGCCGATAAAAGTGTCGGCCTAGGAATCGTGTTTTCAATTAATCAGCGGGTCGTGGGTTCGAATCCCTCAGCGCCTACCATATAAATCAAGGG
>CAZSWX010000362.1:0-2633 GCA_964610865.1 uncultured Enterobacteriaceae bacterium | reverse complement strand
GTTATCATAAAGCCTTAACCATCAAGCCTGATTACGCTGAGGCGCATTACGCCCTTGGCAATGTGTTTTTGGAACAACGAAGACTGAATGAAGCCGTTGCCAGTTACCGCGAGGCCTTGGCCATCAATTCTGATTACACTGATGCGCATAAAACGCTTGGTGATGCATTTCAGAAGCTGGGAAAACTGGATGATGCGTTTGCCAGCTATAACAAAGCTCTTGCCATCAAGCCTGATTATGCCGAGGCGCATAACAACCTTGGTGCTTTATTTGAGGAGCTGGGCTAGCTGGAGGATGCGGTTGCCAGCTACCATAGAGCCTTAACCATTAAGCCTGATTACCCTGAGTCTCTTTACGGCCTTGGTGGCTCGCTCCAAGAGTTGGGAAAGCTGGACGAGGCAATGAATAGTTACATCACGGCGGTCAAGCTTAAGCCTGACTTCTCTGATGCTCATTACAACTTAGGAGTTATTTTATCTGAACTTGGCAATCATAAAAAAGCAGCTGTTCATTTTAGACTAAGTAATTTAGAGAAAAGTCAAAGCTATATTCTTCGTTGTTTATACCTTCAGAATGAACAGTCTCTCTTTTATGAACAACTAGATTATTTATTAAATCAAGGTGAGATCAATGCCATGATCGGATCTCTTAGTTGTCGTGCGGCTACTAAATATGGAATTGAAAGAGAGAACATATTTTGCAAGGATCCAATAACATACGTCTTAAGAACCGACTTAAAAGATAAATATGATTTTGATGATACTTTGATTAAGACAGCAAAAAATATCATAAATAATAATAAAGATCAGTTTAAATCTCAACAACTTCTAATCAATGGACGCCAAACTGCCGGCAATTTATTTTCGATCAAAAATAGTTTCACAGATACGATCCAAAGAATTATACATTTAGAAATAAACAATTATCGTAATTATTTTAAAAATAGCAAAGAAGGGTTCATAACAAATTGGCCAGATGCCTATAATCTCTACGGTTGGCTTATCAGCATGAAAAGTGGGGGTGAATTACACGCTCATATACATGAAAGGGGTTGGATCAGCGGCTCCATGTACATAAACGTACCACCAAAGTTAAAGGCTGATAGTGGGAACCTTGTTGTATGCATAGACGATGAAAAATCCCATAAAAAAACCATCAATGTGGTTACCGGAAGTTTGTGTCTTTTCCCTTCATCTCTTTTTCACTATACCATTCCATTTCAATCAGATGAGGAACGAATTGTACTGGCATTTGATGTCCTCCCGGAATAGTTATACTTTAAGGAGTATAATTTAATATTATCGCTCATCATCATTCGACTATTATAAATATCAAGGTTATTAAAAGTAAAGTTGATCTTCCCCCATTGAGCGGGTCCAGCCCTATAGTTTTTGGAGGAGGATCAATTCATGGGAATCAAACGACACAAGCCGGAAGGTATTGTCACCAAGTTTCGCCAGGTTGAGGTGCTCGTTGGGCGAGGAAAGTCTCGTATTGACGCGATCAGAGAAATCCAGATTACCGAACAGACCTATTATCGATGGCGCAAGCAATACGGTGGCATGGGCACAGTCCAACTCAAGGAGTTAAAACGGCTCCAGAAGGAGAACGGGCGTCTCCGCAGAGCCGTGTCCGAGCGTCGGGTCTGTCGAGTACTTGGACAACATCGATCCACGCAACGCCGTCGACCAAGGGGCCGAGCAGACGAAGATCGCCTGGTGGCGGACATGATTGAGCTGGCGCGACAGTATGGTCGTATGATTTTGTTCATCACCGAACTGATGACGGGAAGGCCTTCCGGGCGCTGAACATTCTGGACGAGTTCAGCCGCGAATGCCTGGCAATCCGAGCAAAGCGCAAGCTCAACTCGACTGATGTCATAGATGCACTGACGCATCTGTTCATCTTACGTGGCGTTCCCGCTTTTATCAGATCAGACAACGGTCCGGAATTTGTTGCCGAAGCTGTTCAAAAATGGATCAAAGCTGTCGGTGCAAAGACCGCTTATATCGTGCCAGGCTCCCCATGGGAGAATGGATATTGTGAAAGTTTTAATGGCCGTTTTAGAGATGAGTTATTAAACGGTGAAATTTTCTACTCGTTGAAGGAAGCACAAATCATCATCGAACAATGGAGAAAACACTACAACACGAAGAGACCCCACAGTGCTTTGGGTTATCGCCCTCCGGCTCCAGAAACCATCGTTCAGATGGACCAAAGGGCGACAATGCACTAACATTCATAGTGGACCTGTCAAAGGGGGCCGATCAATACCTAAGAAGATAATAAGAAAGTGACGGAGAGGAAGGGGTACTTCCCGTGGTATCTCAGAGCCTCATTAGCCTGCTAAGATCTCTAGACTTATCCATCTACTGTTCTTTCTATAAAAACATCGTTTAATAAGACAGGATTTAGAGAGAAAGGGAAATGGAAGGTAACCTTATAAGCCTAATCGATATACTTCTGCAGCGGGTGTAGCATCGCTACTCTCGTCGTGTAAGATTTCCCGGTTATTATGGAATGTCATGAGAGAAAGCATCGTCTTCTCGGTCTTTATCGCACGAATTTTATTATATACGCCCTTCATTACGATCGCTGGCTGCATCCCAGTATTAATAGAGGAATGGCAGATC
>CAZSWX010000361.1:0-2641 GCA_964610865.1 uncultured Enterobacteriaceae bacterium | reverse complement strand
TTTCAACAGAGCCCGACCCGCCTGCTGTTCTATGTCTAACGTGACCCCGCGTTTACTGGTGTTATAGAACCAAAACAACAAACTCCGATCGGGGTTCAGGGAATCACCAAGGTACGGGCCGATATACCTCGTAGGATCGCCACCGGGCGGTTCAACTTTGACAACGTCCGCACCCATATCGCCGAAAAGTTTCGCGCACAACGCGCCCTTCACATCCGTCAAATCCAATACGCGTAGACCTGATAAAGCGGTCATCTTCACCCCGAGTCCGACTAAAAACCCTGTCGCACCAGCGATCTCAAGTATCAGTGTCGTTACACCTAAGCAACGAGTCCGCCAGTTTGAAAGACAAACTTCCCAACCGAAAACGTTTTTAGCTCTCTAGGCATTTTAAGGTCAGTCCCTTTAGCCTGTCCCGAGCGCCTCGGAAACCCTGCGACAACGGTCAGGATTTCGGCTATGCCTAATTAGATGCTTCAAGTAGCAAAAAGACGCTTGGCCTCATCGCTAGTTAGGTCGCTGACGCGGGCCACCTTGTCACTTAGCGTCGTTAACTGGTCTTCCGAATTTGTATCGACATCTATCAATATAGCAAACAAAAAAACCCCACGGGTTTTCTTTGTTTGCGTAAACCATTTTGCCCACTCGTCTTTTACCTGACACTCCCCATCGGTAATGAGAATGATATCCCCGCGCTTAAAAGCCGACTCCTGCGTACATTCTAATGCCGCCTGAAGTGGCTGTTCAAAATCGGTTCCACCACCCGGAAAATGTTCTGCCAGATCCATCATTGCGCGCGTCCGGTCTTCATGACCGACCCCCTGACTCAGGTCAAAAATGGACAGCGGTGCACCTCGAGAAGAAAAGGAAATCACGCGCATCTTCCTTCGCTGTTTGAGAGCGATCTGGTACATCGTCAGGGTGACCGCCTTGGCCCACACCTCTTTTTCTCCAGCCATGGAGGAACTCCCATCAAGGCACACTATGAGGGGTCCTTTCCCGAGCTGTTCTTCGCCCTTTAAATTATATTCCAACAATTGTTTCTCTACTAAGCGCCGTTTGAAATCTTTTTTTAACTTCGGGTGGTGCATACTTACTAATTCGTGTGGAAGCAGACGACTGATTTCGGCTCCTCTCGTAACTTCAAACGGCTCCTGGCTTCTATGCGCGAACGCGTTTCGTTGTAAAGTCGCCGCATGTGGTCGCATTTTTCCCACTAAGACGGCAAGCTTTTTCAACTTTTTGTTGCCCGCGAGACGTCTACCTAACTCCATTTGGAGCCCGACCCGCGACCGAACTTGAGGGCCAAGGGTGTTCTTCCACGTCTCTATTTCATGATGTATGTCATCGATATATGTCGCGGCAACAACCGCCTCCTTAAAGAATCTATTTTGCGTTTGTTTCCGTACGCGTGACATGTCTGCTTCAACACGGTGACCGGCATTCATGAGTGCTGCGGATTGTATTCGGGCCTTTTTCGCTAGTTCGTCAGCTGCTTTTTTTAGAGACTGTTGCACAGGCGACATGCTGTCCGATAATTTGGCTAACCTGTCAGATATCTTTACCGCATTTTGCGCGGCCTCTATAGTATCCTTCGTCATCGTCTCTTGGTTCCTAAGACCCCACACATTGAGCAGGTCTTGCCTCCCGAGTGCCTTCTCCGATTTAAGCATACGGAGTGCCCCTTCTCCGAGCATCAGCATCGCAAGGCCGGCGCGTTCCTCGTCCAACACCGTAGCGTCACGGAGCATATCTCCGATCTTGCCGCGACGTAGTACCTGCAACAATTCAAAGTTTATTAGCGCACTCTTTCGTACTTTATCCTTTTCACGAAATACGACGTTCAGTTTAAACAGAGCGCAAAACAAATCGACCAAAAATTCACCGAAGCCAGGAAGAAGCACGGTCCCATTCTCCTCCAGACTCCGCAACGATGGTGATGAGTCGTGTAGATACCTAAAAACCGCACGATCGTATGAGTCGCTCTCGATCCAATACAGATTTTCTGCGACTTGGTCGGGCAGATGCCGCCTACGCGACTCTTCCGCTTTCTTCTTCTTTTTCATTTGGCTCGGTCTTAGGGTTCAAAGTTCTCTAGTAACTCGGTTTGTATATTCTGAATCTGAGACTTGATGTCGACGACCTTTCCAACGGAACGACCAACTTCTCGCGCGTATTCCTCAAGTTCCGCTACTTTGACCACGATCCTCCGAAGTTTAGTATGGGCTTCGATTACCGCACGGGCATGTTGTCCCGCATCATCGCACGATGCCTTCGCATAATCCCGTAGTTCCCTGGCCTGGAATAGCAGGTCCTGCGCCTCGTCTTCATAACCAAGAACCAGGTCGTGGATAACCGAGGACACCGTCCCTTGTCCACCAACATCCTGCCACAAGACGTGTTGCAAAAAGAGCAAATCAGTGTCAATAACTTTGCCGCGCCGCTCCATGAACGCAACAGCTTTTAAAACATGAACACTTTGGCGATAGCGCCTATCAGAGGCAATGATGCCCTTACCTCCAAGCTCTCGCCGAAGTTCCGATATTACGGCCAAGACGCGATCGGGGACCTTCACATCGCGTACTTGCTGTTGGGCCGCAAACAACTCATCAATAGTTAGTGTCGTCCGAGTAACATCTGC
>CAZSWX010000360.1:0-2647 GCA_964610865.1 uncultured Enterobacteriaceae bacterium | reverse complement strand
GATGATGCGGCGTTTTGAGGATGCGGTACAAAGTGGGATCACGCATGTTGATGTTGGCGGATGCCATGTCAATTTTGGCCCGCAACACATGGGCTCCTTCCTCGAACTCTCCCTCCCGCATACGGGCAAATAGATCGAGATTCTCTGTCGGTGGCCGGTTTCTATAGGGACTGTCTTGACCCGATTGGGTAAGTGTCCCACGATATTGGCGGTGTTCGTCAGGGCTTAGGCTGCAAACGTAGGCCCGATTTGTGCGGATTAGTTCGAGGGCGAATGAGTAGAGCTGATCAAAATAATCTGAGGCGTACCGCTCGGGGCCATTCCACTCAAATCCTAACCACCGGACATCGTCTTTGATCGATTCAACATAGCGAGACTCCTCCTTCGTCGGATTCGTATCATCGAATCGGAGATTGCACAGGCCTCGGTTTTCTGCGGCAATTCCAAAATTTAGGCAGATGGATTTTGCGTGTCCTATATGAAGGTGTCCGTTTGGTTCCGGCGGGAAACGGGTGACGATCTCACCGTTGGGTTCCTGCTCGCGCAAATATTCATCTATGATCGTCCGAATAAAATTCGCTGGTGTAGCAGTTTGTTCCATGCCGGGTGTCCTCTCAATGGCGACGATCAGTTCCTATCAGGCCTAACGCCTTTTAGTGAGTCAGCGTAGGACTGTCTAGAGGTTTCGAGTTTTGTCGATCGGCCGCATATATATGATCTTTTTCATCCGTTCCAAAAGGTTGAGGCCGGCCCCGTGCCGTCACAATCACTCCGGCAACTTGAAAAGTCGGCGGGCGGTGTCACGAAAGAGCTTGTCCTGTGCGTCCGGTCTGAGTCCCAGTCCTTTTACCTCAGTGATTGCCCGTTCAGGGTCGATGACTGGCCAATCCGTACCAAAAATCACTTTGTCCTTTCCCCAGGTGTTAATGAAGTGTTTGAATGAGTCTGGCCAGTGTCTTGGGGCGTAGGCGTCCGATCCTATGTACACATTGTCGTGTTTCCAGGCTACGGATATCATCTCTTCCGTCCAAGGGTAGCCAATGTGAATTCCAATTAGACACAGTTCGGGAAAGTCTATTGCTATCTGATCGAGCGTTATGGGCTTCCCTACGCTAGGTAAGATTCTTTCCTGTTGGTAGCGCAGGCAATGGCCGACTTGCATCATAATGGGAATGTCGAGTTCGCAACACTTTGCATAAATAGGGTAATATCGGGCATGGTCCGGCGACATTCCGAACCAATGGGGGTACAGGTGCGCACCGACGAAGCCGTATTCTTTGACGGCGTGCTCGAGATCCCGGAGGCCGTGCATGCCACGCGTAGGGTCGACGCCTGCCAGTCCCGAGAAGCGATTAGGAAATTGAGCACACAGCGATGCGACACGGTCGTATGGGATTTCGAACGAACCCTTTATGCGCATGTCGCCCGCCCGGACGGCAATGAGGAGCGAGCGTTGGATACCCGCACGGTCCATCTTTTTTAAGTAATCTTCAATAGTGACCCCAGATCGCAAATTAGGGGGGAATCGCACTTTATCGAGAAAATGTTGATCTACGCCTGTTCTCCCTTCTTCCACTTCCTGCGGTGTAAATAGGTTGCATACGGCATCGATTATTTGATGCATAGATCCCTCGTTTTTTGGATCAACATTCTCGGCGTGGCAATCGTCTCACTTTTCCGTTTTCGAAAAACTATCTCGGTATTTTTAGAAGACTCACGTCGTATAGGTTGGTCGCTCCGAATTACCGTTCCGTTTCTTAACGTATCTCGGAGGAAGTGCCACACCGCCGTTGGTGGGAAACTTAAGCTTCACGCCTATGCCTCTTACGCAAAATCGAAACTATGGCCCCAAGTAATAAAATAAGTGCCGGTTGGCCGATGATAGTGATGGCGAATAGTTTCCGAGTCTGGTCTACGGTTAGTACTAGTGCGGATATTTTACCCTGGATAGACGAATCCTTTGGCCTTTCGGTAATTAATTTTTCATCAGCGGCCAGCCAATGAACCGTGTTAAGGAATAGGTCTTTGTTGCCCAGAAGTGAAAGTCGCGCGTTGCTCGCGAAATCACTGTCGCCGAAGACCACCAACCGGGAAAACTCTTCTGTTGGGACACCATTGCCGGTGGGGGTGTTGCGACCCAATCCCGTCGATGTGCGAATGCGTGCCGCGACGGCAAGGGAAATAGGCCCCGGCCGAGCTTGACTGCCTTCGAAGTCAATTGTTTCTTCCCGAGCAGCGGTACTATCACGGAAACGTGCCCACGCGCCGGCACCTGTTCGGCAAAAAGGTTCTGCAAATTCTACCGCAGGAGGAAGAATATCGGCGGTTTCGACAGAACGAGAAAGCGGAAAGATGGTGCCGAGTTTAAAATCACGGACTATTGGCACGCCCGTATTGTATAGCGAGACCAGTGGGCTCAGCGCATCGCCTCCGAATAACCTGTTTTGAGAATCGTAGATCACGTCTTCTTCAAGCACGATGCCGTAATTTGACAGAAAGTTTGTCAGGTTGGGTGCGGCCAAGGGGTCTATCATGAACAAAATACTCCCACCCCTATCGATGTACGTGGCCAGCTGACTCAATTCGTCGGTCAACAGGTCGGTTTGCGGACCGCTCACAATAACAAGGTCGGCATCTTGTGGAATGC
>CAZSWX010000359.1:0-2650 GCA_964610865.1 uncultured Enterobacteriaceae bacterium | reverse complement strand
ACTGGCCGCGCCCGGCGGCCGACGCAACCACCTCAGCCGCTGCTTCTCGCAGCCGGGCTACGGCCAGTGCGCCGCCGCTAAAGCCGCGCGTGGGCTCATCGGCGGTACCGGGTTTGATACGCTGATGGCGAGGGATGGCGACGATGTCATCACGGGCGGCGCCGGCGACGATACGATCCATGGCGGCGAGGGTGACGATGTAGCAGCGTATTCCGGTAAGTTGTCGGATTACCGTATTGATACGGATGCGGGCACCGTTGTTACCGATAACAACACGATGGACGGCGACGAAGGCACCGACACGCTGAGCGGTATTGAGACGGTCCGCTTCAGTGACGGTGAGTTGACGGTTTCGAGCGAGGCGCAAGAGCTACAGGTTAATACTTGGGAGCCTGGCGAGCAGTATAACCCGTCGGTGACTGGTCTTGTGGGCGGCCGCTACGTAGTAATCTGGCAGGACCAGAGCGGCCACGATGGTGGTAACGGTTGGGATATCCGTGGCCAATTGTTCTCTAACGAAGGTGCGCCGATCGGCGAAGAGTTCCGGGCCAACACCTACAAGAGCAGTGACCAGTGGGAACCGTCGGTTGCATCGCTTTCGGACGGCGGTTTTGTGGTTACCTGGGGGTCCTATAACCAAGACGAATCCCCAGTTAATTATTACAACATCTTCGGCCAGCGTTTTGATGGCCTGGGCGGTACGCTTGGCGACGAGTTCCAAGTCAATATTGACCGTACTTCCTATGATCAGCACTACCCGTCGGTAACCGGCCTTACTAATGGTGAGTTTGTCGTTACCTGGTCGGACGAGACCAAAACTGACCGAACATCGGATGTCAGCGGTGCGACGGATAACAGCGGTTGGGCGATGTTTGGTCAGAAGTTCACGACGGCGGGCAGTGATACGCCGGAACCCATTGCTGCCGACAGCCAGTTCCAGATCAATACCTATAAGAGTTCTGATCAATCCGTCGGCCAGGATACATTGGGCTCCGACAAGTCGGTTGCCAGCTTCAGCGATGGCGGCTTTGTGGTTGCCTGGGAGTCTAAGAACCAGGACGGTTCTGGCTGGGGGATTTACGCCAAGCGTTTTGATGCGAGCGGAGATCCGGTTGATGTGCCGGGCACCTCGGCTAGCGAGTTCCGGGTCAACAGCTGGACGAGCAATGATCAGCATCACCCGTCGGTGGCGGGACTTTCCGGTGACAAGTTCATCGTTACCTGGTCGGATCAGACGGCCCATGCCAACCGCCCCGGCGATGACAACAGCGGTTGGGCAGTGCAGGCGCAGATGTATAACGCAGACGGAAGCGTGCTCGGCAGCCAATTCCAGGTCAATAGCTATACGAGCAGCACCCAGTACAAGCCCTCGGTTGCGGATTTGGGCAGTGACGGCTTTGTCGTTACTTGGCAAGATGATAGCCAGAACAGCAACAGCATCTATGGTCAGCGTTACGACACCAGCGGTACGCCGGTTGGTGAAGAGTTCCAGATTAATACCTATACCTATCAGACCCAGGGCGATCCTTCCGTAGCGAAGCTGGATAACGGCGGCTTCGTCGTTACTTGGGAGTCGAACTACCAGGATAATAACGCCAACCACGATCACGGCATCTTCGCGCAGCATTTCGGCGCCGATGGAACGAAGACCAGCGGCGTCAAGCTGGTCGGTGGTTCGGGCGACGAGACGCTGATCTTCGATAAGGCCCAGGATGGCCTGGCGATCGACCTCGGTGACGGCATTGATACGCTGAAGCTCGGCTCGGGCAGTGATAATGTTGCGGTCTCCAATACCGAGACCGTTAAACTTGGTTCCGGCAATGACGCGGCGATCGTAGTTGGCGAGACACAGGGACACCAGACGGACGTGGTCCAGCTTTCGGGCACGATCGAGACCGGCGATGTGTATACGGTAACGGTCAACGCGACGAAGGTCAGCTACCGGGTTCAGGATAGCGACACTCTGAGCGATGTACGCGGCGCCTTGATTGACGGGCTTAACGGCAACGCCGGCACGTCCGGTACGGTAGTGGCAACAGCGGGTACGTCTTCGGATGAGATTGTAATCCGGGCCACTCAGTCAGGCGTTCGCGAAGAGTTTCAGGTTAATACGTATACGAGTAACGAGCAGACCAATCCGTCGTCCACCGTTTTGGCCGACGGCAGCGTGATTGTTACCTGGCAGTCCGATGCTCAGGATGGTTCGAGCTACGGTATTTATGGCCAGCGCTACGACAGCAGCGGTAAGGCACTTGGCAACGAGTTCCGGATCAATACGCATACCACCAGTACTCAGGATAATCCGTCGGTGGCGGCCCTGGATGATGGCGGTTTTGCGGTTACCTGGGAGAGTGATAGCGTTCATTTATCTGGCAGCGCGAGCCAGGACGTCTACGCTAAGACGTTTACGGTTACCGACGCCAGCGGCAATCCGGTTGGCACGCCGCAAACGCAGGTTGATGAGTTTCTGGTCAACGGCGGGGCCGATGGCAGCACAACAGTCGGCAATCAACGTGACGCGACTATCGCATCCCTGAAGGATGGCGGTTTCGTCGTCACCTGGGAAGACGCTGGCGGACATGATGGTTCCGGCGAGGGAATTTTTGGCCAGCGCTTACATACGGACGACAGCAGGGACGGCGGCGAGTTC
>CAZSWX010000358.1:0-2657 GCA_964610865.1 uncultured Enterobacteriaceae bacterium | reverse complement strand
AGCAAGGCGATTTTTGGGGATACGCCGACCGATTGTTTGCCGATCAAACAAGATTCCGACGGACAGACTTCGAGCAAATTGCGAACAACGCCGGGCTCGACATCGATAAATTCAATGCTTGTCTAGATGACGGGCGAACCAGACAGTATGTGATGGCCGACATAGAAGAGGCGACACGCCTCGACATTAAAGGAACGCCAACGCTCGTGGTCAACGGGAGATTGATAAAGGGCATACCACCAGCGGCTAAGCTAGCGACACTCGTCACTCTGCGGCAACAGGAACTCGGGAAAGGTTTGTGATTTACGCCTTACTGATAATACTCTCCTCGCGTGTGATGATGAACGGCAACGTACCCGGTGAGAGAAAATTCAGCTCGTCTTCTCTGATGCTGCGATACTCCGGACTTTCAGCGGACACGCGCATCTCACCGATGTTTCGAAACCATGTGATCGCGACCCCGTCATAAGCCGGGCTTATCCCTGAGTCGTACGCAGAGCCGCGGACGTGGCTCTGCACATACCGTTCGATAACTGGAATTGCGGCTGCCATTGGACCATGAATTTCACGCCAGTGTTTCTGGAAGGCGGGAATAGACAAATCTGCGCGGTGGCGGACGAACTCCATGTTCTTCAATGCCCCCTCCGGAACCGCCCCGCCCTTGATCAAGTGATCGTCGACGATGATCGTACCGACGCTCGGCAAATGGATAAATTCAGCCGCGTTTGCATTTATCGCCGCTAGCTCCGCCGTATCGACGTGGGACCGCAGGACGTCTGTGTTTTTGACCCAGACTTCGTCCACTCCGTCATAGAGTGGCTCTCGCTTACGATAACCTGATAGCAACGTGTGAGATTGCGTGTAGCGAACGACACCGGAGAGGCGGGAAACTAGCGCTGCGTGCCTAGTGCGATAATGTTCCTGGAACATATCCACTGCCATCCCCGTTCTTCGTTTAAAAAACCGTAGAAGCTTGACCATGAAACTCACCGCCAACAACTGTTCACTGAGAGACTATAAATCTGGTAGTTATTGCAAAATAGGCTGGCTCGTCAAGTGTCCAAATTAGTCTCGTAGTGCACTATGGGGCAAGGGCCGGTACTTAGGGTGCCCGTTCGATTCTTACGCGAAATTATAAGGAGGAGCTATGACATCTTTTGGGTACTTACTCGATACACACGGAGGGCCTTACCGGCAGCCAGAGCCCGGCCCCGTCGAATCCGCTGACTTCGCTGACCAACTAGTGCGCGAGGCGGAGGAGGCCGAAACGTGCGGTTTTGATGGAGTGTTCGTGCCCGAGCGGCACGCAAGGACGGAATGCCTCTTTCCATCCACCCTTACCCTAATGGCGGCCTTATCCACGCGGACCCGTCAAGTAAGTCTAGGATCCTACGTCATCATGCCCGCTCTGTACGACCCGATCCATTTGGCGGAACAGACGGCAATGATCGACGTACTATCTCGCGGCAGGCTGATTATGGGGGTTGGGGTCGGATACCACACCGACTACTTTAGGCACTTCGGCGTCCCCATTCATCAGCGCGAGGGCCGATTCGAGGAGACTCTGGATCTCCTCAACCGGGCCTGGACAAATACCGTACCGTTTAATCATCACGGAAAATACTACAATTACGATGCCGTCCATATCACGCCTAAGCCGTTTCAAAAACCACGGCCACCTATCTGGATCGGCGCATTTGGTCCTAAATCGATTGCGCGTGCTGGACGCCTGGGCGACGTATGGTCAATGGCTCCCTTTTTCGATTCCTTCGATACTTTACAAGGTCAACTGGAGATATACCGCGAGGCTGCGGTCAAAGCTGGGAAAACCCCTCGTGTAGCCCTCCTAAGAGATGGGTGGCTTGCCTCTAGCATGGACGAGGCCGAGAAAGTCTTCGGGACATTGTGGATAGAGGAGTGCAAGTTTTATCTTCGAATGGGAATGCTGACACCGAACAAGACATTTACTTCTGAGTCAGATTTTACTCTTGAAAAGGTCCGGCCTTACATGATGATCGGAACGAAAGACGACTGGGCTGAACATCTGGATCTGTGGCAAAGACAGTTAGGCGTCGACTACTTCGTTATCAGGTGCCGGGTCCCCATGGGACCGAAACATGAGCAAGTACTGGAATGTATCCACCGTATCGGCGAAGAGGTTCTCCCGACGGCGAAACGACTGTAGAAACATCGACGCACTCACTTCTTGGCGCCCGTGCCTGCACTTGGACGGGGGCCACTCCGGACACAACCCATAACAACAGTATCGCGATATTGACAGGCGACATATAGATCTTGTCGCAAGGTAGCCTCGTTTAGAAATCCAGCACGCTCATACATCATCGTCAACCGCCGGTTGCCAGCATCAACCTCCGCCCAAACCCTGTTCATTTGCATTTGTTCGAACACGTAAGAAGTAACGAGTTCCAGGGCGATGACGCCAAATTCAAGACTTCTCAACCGGAGATCGGGGAGCAAAACCCCTGCCTTCGCGTGGCTGTTCAATTGGTCAATCTCGTGAAGCCCCACGAATCCCACCAGGGATTCCGAGGACTCGACGACGATCCCAAGGGCCACCTCGTGCCGGTCCCAACGTAATCCATCCAGGAAAAAGTGCGCAGCGTCCACGACCGCGGGCCGATAAAACAAGTCCAGCG
>CAZSWX010000357.1:0-2658 GCA_964610865.1 uncultured Enterobacteriaceae bacterium | reverse complement strand
ATTGGGTTCTTAACCAAAATTCGAGAATTTTCTGAGCCAAGGAACTCGGTGTCTCAGAGCCATCATTAGAAATTGTAAGGTTTGGGGTATCAGGCGGGTGGAACGGAATATCTATTCCAACGACGTTACGAGATTTTTGGCCTGGAGTCGCACTTCTGTAGAGATTGTTTTTGTTTCTTTCAACTAAAATCGGGAAAGGAACTTGAACATAGACTTCAAAGTAATTGGTAAAATGTGAGCGGTTCCAACGCCAAATCTCCGGAAACAATGACATTGTCGCACAAACCACATTTTGTCCTTGCTTTGTTAGAAGCTCACATAACCGAGCATACCTATACGCAAGTGATAACCTTGAACATTGTGAATATGAATTTTCGGTGCCGTCCGTATCAAAAAGTTTTCTTAATTCATCTCCATCAAGAAACACGGCATCGTCATAGTGTTCTTTTAATAGTTCCGTAAATATTTGACCAATAGTTGTTTTCCCGGCGCCAGACATTCCGGTTATCCAAAACAAACTCCCTGATGTTTGAGGTTTCAACTAAATACCCTTGTCGAAAGGAAAAAATGCAAAATTATTAGATCTTTGGTTTTATGAGAACAGGCATCCCATAAAATGTTTTCTGTTGGTTTACTAATTGCCAAATAAATTTTATTTTGTTACGAAGAACATGGAATGGGTAAAAATCCTGAGGTTTCCAAAGTCCGTTGGACCGTTTGTGCACCCACTGGCGTTCAAAGTCGAAAGGTTCGTCAAGCATGTCACGGATTTTTTTCAGATCTGTCCGAAATTTCTTTTCATCCTCATCTTGATATCCGTAATGAGTTCGAAAATAATAAAATAATGTGGTAAAAATCCAGATATCTTTCTCGGAAAAAATTATTCCCGGTTTTCTTCGAACACTTTTAGGGTCAAAGCCCCTAATCTGCGGATTTAGAGGCGAATAAGGACCCCAGTACGTGAGTCCCTGGAACGTACTTTGGTAGAGAGATGGGTGATCGGGTATGCCTATCCATTTTGCCACTTGTGGCATCAGTGTTTTGCTCTGTAACTTTATATCCTCTAGACGCACTGCCGCTGAGTCAAAGCACAAAAACGCTGTATTCGATGCCTGATCATTTACGCTGGTTAACACCTTGACGAGCGTTAAGTATTCGGACTCAAGTAATCTATGCTCTAGAAAATTTTCATGATCAATATTCTTTACTGTAGGTCTATGGGTGCAGAGTGCAACCCAGCTTTCTAAGTTTTGGACAGGTTCACGTATTGTTACAAGAAAACGGGTGCGAGGAAATGCGGCGAGAAAATTGGCAAGTTCGCATGTTGTTGGATTGTGGATATGGTAAAAGATGTTTTTTGGAATAATCCCTCGGTCAAGAGTTTTTTCAAAAGCCAAATGTATAAGTTTGAACAAGAGTTTGGGATCTAATTGATTATGTTTAGAAAGAAAATGAAGAAGATGTTTTGAGAAGGTGATGCGATCCAGGGTAAGAACTTGGTCTCCGGCTTCGCCCATCGCAGTGCAACCAGTAGTATGACCAATTTTGTCGGAATAAAACAAGATATCGCCAAATAAAGGCTGTTCACTTCGCGCGTCAAATACAGGGCCAAAATGTTTGACTACCGCTGTTGTAGCTATTTCTCGCCAGCGAGGGTTACCAGGATCCCCATAAATATGCCGCCATACCTTTGATCCGAAATAACCTTGGAAATATATTGATGGCAACGTTGCAATATCTGGATGGCCATCAAATAGACTGTGAAACAAGAGAGACCCTGACCGACCAACCGTTAATAGCGCAATGATATCTTCCAGGGAATTGGAATTAGGCGCTGGGTTATGTGACTCTGCCTGTGGCTCTTTGCCTAAATTAGTATGGGTGCGTGCGTAATTGGGTTTGATAGCCAACGCCTTTCGATAACTGGTAATAGCATCATCGAGTTGGCCAAGGTTTCGTAGCGTATTCCCGAGGTCGTTAAGGCCCTGAAAAAAATCGGGTTTGATAGAAAGGGCCTTCTGAAAACTGGCGACGGCTTTCTCTAGCTTGCCACAGTCCTGGAGCGAAACACCGAGATTGTTGTGCGCCTCAACGTAATCGGGCTTGAGACCAAGCGTCTTCTGATAGCTGGCCATTGCATCGTCTAGCCTGCCGAGGCTCCGGAGCGCATTGCCGAGATTGTTGTTCGCTTCAGGGTAGTCTGGTTTGAGGGTGAGCGCCGTATGATAACTGGCGACCGCCCTCTCCGGCCTGTCCAGGCCGTGGAGCGCATTGCCGAGGTTATAATGCGCCTCCGCATAATCCGGCTTTAGGTCTAGGGCTGTCTGAAAACTGGTGACGGCTTCCTCTAGCTTGCCACAGTCATGGAGCGCAGTACCGAAATTGTTGTGCGCCTCGGCGTAATCTGACTTGAGGCCGAGCGTCTTCTGGTAGCTGGCCATCGCATCTTCTATCCTGCCGAGGCGCCGGAGCACATTGCCAAGGTTATTGTGCGCTTCGGGGTAGTCTGGTTTGAGGGTGAGCGCCGTATGATAACTAGTGACCGCCTCCTCTAATCTGTCCAGGCCGTGGAGCGCAAGCCCGAGGTTACTATGTGCTTCGGCATAATCGGGCTTGATAGCTAAAGCCTTGGTGATCAGATCAACGGCAACGTCATTC
>CAZSWX010000356.1:0-2667 GCA_964610865.1 uncultured Enterobacteriaceae bacterium | reverse complement strand
ACGAAGGCGGTAACCAGTGGCCTCAGCATTAACCAGGATTTTCTCATACGCTCATAGAATACTTCAACGCGATGGAGACTCTCAGCCTACGATTACTTCCTGTCTATGCTACGGCCCTCAGGCTTCCGAAACATTTTTTCGACGATGCATTCTTGAACTCGCGACCAACAGGTATTCTGCGAGTATCTCACTATCCCGCGACAAAGTGTGAGACGAACCAGTTCAACGCCTCACCCCACATAGACGGAGACTTCATCACCTTCTTGGCACAGTCTGAGGTGCCGGGCCTTGAGTTGCGTATCGCAGAAAAAAAGTGGGTTCGAGCTCCCGTTTTACCTGGCACATTTCTTGTCAATTCTGGTGAGATCCTTCGCCTTTGGAGCAATGGACGCTTCCGGGCAACCTACCACCGAGTTATTAACCATTCGGGCCGGGATCGGTATGCAATTCCGTTCTTCTATAGCCCAAGCCCAGAAACGGTTATCGAGGGCGTGGGGACGTGCTGTGACGAAGAGCACCCGCCCCAGTATAGAACAGTCACTGTTCGTGAGTACACGGAATGGTTCTCACACAAAGTCTTTGTTCATCTGAAAGATAAGCCGGGCCGCTCGCCATATTACGAGGGCGACAGGCCAGATACTACGACCTAACCCCATCCCAACATGTCGGTTAGGAAAGAATTCACACCACCAGCTAGGCGCGTCGCGTATCTCTTCCTGTTCCCCGCAGGCCACCCATCGTAGCAGGCTCCCATCCCCTACGACATTTTAAGAGAGGAATTATTCTCTCGCCAAATTGCCTAATACCGGTAACCCAATCCGGCCAACTAAAAAGAATGCCGTCCAGATTGACATCTTCGGCAAGCTTATCGATTTTATCAGCGCACGTTTGGTAAGATCCGACAATCGCCGGGAAACTCATAAAGGCCATATTCCCTTCTTCGACATCGCCCCCCAGTAAGGCTTCGTCGGTACCCGCCGAACCGCGTAGATGCTCAGTAGTCCCATCCGTTACCGGGTCCAAGGTGGCCGAACTAATCATTGTTCGGATAGCATCCTTGTCACCTTTTTTAACAATGTCCCGGGCCGTCCGCCAGGCATTTTCGTCAGTACTATCAGCGATTAGATGAAAGAGGGCATACGTCCCTACGTCTGTTCCGAAGTTATCTCCCGATTTTTTTAATTCGGCGGTCACATCACCGAGGCGAGAGGCAGGCAGCATACTAAAACTATGCCCGCCGATCGTCGCTACGAATTTTCGGCCCGCGCCCGACTGGCCCGCGGAAACTATTGGGATTTCATGAGCTGGTTTCGGATAACATTTGCAGTCATCAAGATTAAAATATTGACTCTTGTGGGTCACGCTACCGTTTTGCCAAAGGGCACGCAAAATATTGACGTACTCTAGTGCGTAGTCGTACCGTTGTTCGTAATATTCATCTCCTCGCCATAGGCCCATTTGTGCGTACTCCGGCTTGTTCCACCCCGTGACGATGTTTAGTGCCGCCCTGCCATCGCTAATATCGTCTAACGTCGCCATAGTTCGGGCAACATAGGCGGGGTGCAACGCCAAAATAGGTGTCGTCGGCACCAATCCTATACGCTCCGTTTCCACCGCGAGGGCCGCCGTTAAAGAGAAGGACTCGAGACAGGCATCCCAGAACCCTGTCTCACCTCCAAAACCCCGAAACTTCATCATAGACAAGACAAAGTCGAGATTTTGCTTTTCGGCTTCGAGTGTGGCGGCTCTGTTCAATTCCCACGTGGGTAAATACGGTGGTATCGCCTCCGTGAGTAGATAACCATCGCTTCCGTTGGGAAGGAAAACACCAAATTTCATAATCGGCCCCCTTGGTCCCTCGATATACTAGGAACCGGCAAGCAACATCAAGAGAGTCAGTAGCGCAGCGTAAGCTACCGCCGTAAACACGCAACAACGAGATGTCTTTTTCAGTGTTTTACTTGTAAACGCCCCGGTAAACACTGGTCAAAGGAAGTTTCTGCTCGTCAGCCGGGCGGAACGTTAGCATACCGTCTTAACAAAAGTCCGCTTGCGCTTTTCTGTCCCACGACATATCTACGATGCAATTGTCTTAGAGATTGTCTCAGTTCGTAGCAGGATGACATCCAAGCGATGCCGCCAAGAAATTTTCTACAAGAAACGACTAGGATGGCCATTGCCTTCCCGCGTTCGGCCGGCATCGGCCTCGTTCTTGCCCTCGTAGCTCAGTTGGATAGAGCACCGGATTCCTAATCCGGGGGTCGTGCGTTCGAATCGCGCCGGGGGCACTTTCCTTTTCAATGATTTAACTGAGGGTACTGTGCCGTCGGGAAGAACACTGGCTTTCTTTTTGTCACAGTTTATGGGGTGAACCCGATCCTGCTTCGCGCCTTCCGCCTGGACGTCAGAATCAGACACCAGATAATACCGCTAAAACCATCCTCAATTTTTGACCTACCATCGGGGCCGTTAACCGCTCCCAAATGCCCGCTCGTGTCTACGCTGAACTATCAGTTCGAGTCAGTATAGAGCTGTCGCATGCATTCCCAATCTCCGGCTCTCTTGCCTAACGCCGTCGCTGCCGGAGTGTACAGGAAGAGGCCGACCCAACGAAAAACCGCCCGAGGGAGGAGGGACCCCCGGGCGGGAAGGTAACCTGCGGAGGGC
>CAZSWX010000355.1:0-2669 GCA_964610865.1 uncultured Enterobacteriaceae bacterium | reverse complement strand
AAGGAGGGGTCATGACCGTGCAAATTGGTGATATCAACATCTCCCGGGTGGTAGAGATGGAGGGGCCCTTAATGGAGCCGAGCATGTTGCTTCCGGATTCCACAGCAGAAGGTATGGCCAAACACAATGGCTGGCTTGCCCCGCGGTTCGTGGCGGCGGATGGAAAGCTGAACATGAGTATTCAGACATATGTGGTCAAAACCCGCCACCACACAATCTTGGTCGATACTTGTGTGGGCAACGACAAGCAACGGAGTTTATTTCCAGATTGGAATATGATGAATGGCCCGTATCTACAGGACCTGGCAGGATGGGGGGTCAACCCTGATCAAGTGGACTACGTGTTGTGCACGCATCTGCACCTTGATCACGTGGGTTGGAATACCCAACTAGTAGATGGCAAGTGGCAACCAACTTTTCCGAACGCAAAATACTTATTTGCCAAAAAAGAGTGGGAATTTTGGAAGAGTGAATACGAGAGCGGCGCCGAGCATGCTGCGGACGGGGGCTCTATTGCCGACAGCGTGATCCCGATAGTTGAGGCCAATAGGGCCGTACTAGTCGATGAGGACCACGCGATCGATGACCAGCTGTATCTGTCGCCTTCACCAGGGCACACCCCCGGGCATGTCTGCTTGAACCTGGAATCGAACGGAAAAAGGGCGGTCATGACGGGTGACATGATGCACCACCCGGTCCAATGCTCAGAACCAGAGTGGAGCAGTGGTTTTTGTGTAGATCCCGTGGCATCCGCAAGTATGCGTCGGCAGTTTCTTGAGCAACACTGTGACCAGGACATCCTGGTGTTGGCGGCGCATTTTCTCGCCCCGAGTGGGGGCCGTATTGTACCGCAAGGAAAAACCTGGAAATTGCAAGTGTGAATCAGTATATACAGAGGGGTTGTGTTAGAGAGTCGTATCAGGGGTGAAAATAGGAAGCAAAATAGAAGGGACGACTATGCGTGCATGGCAGATTAAACAAGATTTTGGCATTGAGAATTTAACGCTGAGGAATCTCCCGGACCCGGCTCCTGGCCGCGGGCAAGTCGCGATTCGAGTGAAAGCGACTTCATTGAATTACCGCGATCTGATGACAGTAAAGTACGGGGGCGCTCGAGGTCTGAAGCTGCCCTTGATACCATTGTCGGACGGTGCCGGGGAGGTCATTGCGGTGGCTGACGGTGTCACACGGGTAAAAACGGGCGATCGAGTCGCGGGGATTTTCTTCCAAAATTGGTTGGCGGGTAGACCGGATGCGTGTCATGGCGCTTCCGCCCTCGGCGGAGCATTGGATGGCATGTTCGCGGAACATATCGTGTTACCTGAAGATGGGGTGGTGAAGATACCCGATTACATGACGTATGAGGAAGCGGCCACACTTCCATGTGCCGCCGTAACAGCTTGGCAAAGCATGGTTACGCTCGGAAATATGAAGTCTGGGGAAACCATTCTCATATTAGGGACTGGTGGGGTCTCTGTTTTTGCTCTGCAGTTCGCGAAGGCGGCAGGGGTTCGGACCATCATCACTTCGAGCAGCGATGAGAAATTGGAGCGCGCAAAACAGCTCGGTGCTAGCGAAGTTATAAATTATAGGTCTGTACAGCAGTGGAGCCGGAAGGTGTTAGAATACACGAACGGCGTTGGAGTAGACCAGGTTGTCGAAGTGGGAGGCGCAGGGACACTTGCGCAGTCGATGGAGGCCACACGAGTTGGCGGTTTCGTGGGCCTGATTGGAATACTGGCGGGCACCGAAGGGGAGGTAAATCCTATTCCGGTGCTCATGAAAAGTCTGCGACTCCAAGGTGTCTATGTTGGGTCTCGTGAAATGTTTGAAGACATGAACACGGCGATGGAAGTCAACGAGATCAAACCCGTAATCGACCGGGTATTCCCGTTCGAAGAAGCGAAAGAGGCCCTGCAGCTGATGGAGGAGGCTTCGCATTTCGGGAAGATCGTTGTCACGGGATGATCACGGTGACTCGCCACTGGTAGGCGTGCATATTGTTGCGTGATGATCCAGGGGTTACACCTTCAGATACCGGAAACAATCCTGCGTGTGGTCGTTCACCATGCCGACCGCCTGCATGAACGCGTAGCAGATTGTCGACCCGACAAAGGAGAACCCGAGATTTTTGAGGCCCTTACTCATCGCGTCGGATGCTGCCGTTTGGGCGGGAATTTGATCTACAGATGACCATGCGTTACGGAGCGTACGCCCGTCAACAAACTGCCATGCATACGCAGAAAAACTTCCGTACTTTTTCTGGATTTGTAGGAAGGCGCGCGCGTTCTTTACCGCAGATTGCACCTTTAACCGATTGCGGACGATACCTTGGTCGGCGAGTAGTGCGTCAATCTTTTGTTCCGAGTAGTTCGCAACCCGAGCCGGATCGAAGTTGTCGAACACCCTACGGTAGTGGTCACGTTTTTTTAATATAGTGTCCCAGCTGAGCCCTGCTTGAGCACCCTCTAGCACCAGAAATTCAAATAGAGCGTGGTCATCATAAACGGGTACTCCCCACTCTTTATCATGATAGCGAACAGCCAACTCGTTCTTTGCCCATGCGCACCGATTAACGGTTTGTTTTTTGGGGTTCATGTTACTCCTAGTTCATCTTACGTGCGAGCAATCGCGCGGTGATGGCGCTGTTGCCGGGTCGACTGCCAGTA
>CAZSWX010000354.1:2484-2671 GCA_964610865.1 uncultured Enterobacteriaceae bacterium | reverse complement strand
TGTCCGAACCACCGGTAATCGTGTCGTCGCCGGCACCGCCAGTAATCGTGTCGGCGCCATCACCACCGTCTATGATGTCGGCACCAAGGTAGCCATCGATAACATCGGCACCAGCACTACCCGTCAGCGTGTCGACACCGGCATCACCTTCGAGGGTCGCACCAACCGCGCCGGTCAAGGTGATGTC
>CAZSWX010000354.1:0-2384 GCA_964610865.1 uncultured Enterobacteriaceae bacterium | reverse complement strand
GTCCGTCACCTGGGATATGCCGCTTGCCGCATCCGTTACTGCCGAAACCGCCACCGTGTTGCCGGGGCCCATATCAGTCACCGTCAAAGTCCCATCCGCTGCAACCGCAAAGGTGAAGTCACCCTTGTTACCGGCAAACACCGCAACGTCGCTGCCATCGCCACCCAAGATCGTGTCGGAGCCAGCGCCACCCGTCAGCGTGTCGGCACCGGCACCACCCTTCAGCGTGTCGGCACCGGCACCACCGTCTATGACATCACTACCGGAGCCACCCGTCAGCGTGGCGACACCGGCATCACCTTCGAGGGTCGCACCAACCGCGCCGGTCAAGGTGATGTCATCGCCAACACCGCTGCCCGTCAGCGTTACGTCGCCGCCCGCCGTCGTCGTGACCGTCAAATCGCCATCGGCAAAATTCAGCGTGGTGTCCGTATTGTCAATCGTCGTCGTACCCGTGACTGGAATGACCTCAAAATCATTGACCGTCAATGTCGTGGCAAATGGCACGTCCGGCGTGCCCGTCAGACGAAGTACATCCGGTTCAGGCGCGGTGTAATTGGCAAGATCAAACGTCGTTAGCACAGCCGCGCCACTCGGAACCATATCCGAATCAACCTGGTCGTGAGCGGTGTACGTTGTCATCGCGCCAGACGTGTAACTCATGAATGTATAGAACTTACCGGTACTCGTCTGTTCATAAATGCTGACTGCCGACGAGAAGCCGGGGCCCGTATAAGATGCCTCTATAAGGCTCCACCCCGCATCACTCGATGGGGTCGTCTCCGACGACGGCATGGAACCGTGGTTATAAGGCAACTTCACATAACCGCTAACCACCGGCGTCAGCGCTCCCAGAAGCGCATCGTACTCGTAAGCGTTACTCGAACCGTCCTCGTAAATCGGCAGGCCATCAACATGGACCGACTTATACGTGTTGTCATAAGCCCAGTAGTCGGTGCCATCCTGATAAACAGCCGCTTCCGTCACCATCGTACCCATAGAGCTATACGTTAGAGACGAATACAGTACCGTCTGGCCGCCGGCCACAAACTCCCAAACAGTGCCGTCCGGCGTCGTCTGTTCACTGACCTCAGCATAACGACTGTTCGTACCATCCCAATGAGAGTAGGCATAAGTCTTGGAGGGGTCGGCATTAAGCGTATAGAGGCTCTCTGACTTCGAGATATGGGCGACCTCACCGCTAACCGCCGTCAAACCAGTCGTATCTGAAAGTGTGGTATAGGCCTGTTCTACCTTGTAGCTCGGAGACGCAGAAACAGCTTCCGCCGTTACGCCGAGAGATGTGTCCGTATCAATCTGTGCCTCCAGGGAAGCAACCACCGAAGCCATCGGGTTCGCCGCATCAAGATCCGACTGTGTCACCGTGTGGGTAAACGTCGTGCTACCGATCCTGACCGAAACCGTATCGCCAACCGTGTCGGGGTGTTGCATCGACGGATTAACAACGTCCGTCACCTGGGATATGCCGCTTGCCGCATCCGTTACTGCCGAAACCGCCACCTCGTAAACATCAATGCCGTTCAACTGCATTGAAGCGCTGAACGCCGCTTCACTGTTGCCCGTCACGATAACATCAACACCGGAAAGCGTCGTAAGCGACGTCGTGAACGGCGTATCAACATTATCCGCCGTTAGTTCCAGAGTGTTGGTAGAAGCAGAAGAAACAAAGGTCATGACAGACACATCCGAACTCGCATCAATCAAGGCCTTCAGCCCACTCAGAACCGACGTCACCTGTTGGGTCTCCGTACCTGCGCCAAGATCCGACGCTGTCACCAGATAGGTGAAGTCATATCCATCAATCGTGACCGTGACCGGAAGGTCAACTTCCTGTGGAATATTTGAAAGATGGACCTTCGTGTACTGTCTTACCCCAGCGTCACTAGACGTCCACGGTGCTATCGAATGAACATCAAACTTGATCTCTTTCGAGACTGTCACCCCCAGATCCGCGCCGTTGACCTTGCTAATTACCGCATCAAGAACCTCACTCGGTGTCTGCCCGACGGATGGAACCGTATGGACCACCGATGTGCCGTCAATCGTAGCCGTATGGACCTCACCTGGATCGCCAATTGTCCCAACATCCCCTCCCGATACATTAAATATCGTTACCTGGGGCTCGATACCGGAAACCGTATCCACGCCAAGGTCGTTACCGGTGCCCACATCAGTCACCGTCAGTTTTCCGTCCGACGCTACCGCAAAGGTGAAGTCTTCCTTGTCGCCGGCAAACACAACCGTATCCGACCCCAAACCGCCATCAATGACATCATCACCGATGCCACCGGTAATCGTGTCGGCTCCGGCGCCGCCATCAATAACGTCGTTGCCGGCATCACCGTAAAGCACGTCGTCGCCCG
>CAZSWX010000353.1:0-2684 GCA_964610865.1 uncultured Enterobacteriaceae bacterium | reverse complement strand
CGTCCATGTCGCTCGTCACAAATGCAAGGTGATTCACTCCTGTAAAATGGGCCATGTTTCCTCCCAGCCATCACGTTATTGGCAAAGCCAAAGTACAGGTGCACCCGGTGTAGTCAACCGCAATAAGGGACAGGAGACATCGATGCGCCCCCTGCCCCAAAAGACGCTCTGATCAATCGTTAAAGGGGATCCTCCCGACACAAAAGTCTCGCGAGCCGCTTTTCTCCAGGCCGAGAACATCGACCGCGCGGAAGTTAATGTTCCACGGACCGTCGATTACGTGCGCCACGCCGAGCAAGCTGTCCCACTCGACCATCATCATGGCGTGTCCATTGTCCCTTCCTGTGGTTGAGGAACGGCGGTCCACGTAATCACCGGGCTGGGGCTCATAGGTATCGCCATAGACCCAATCGTAACTCATGTTCTTGCGTATCCATTCTTCACGGCCCGAATGAAAACAGTAGAGCCGTCCCGAGTCCTGGAATTGGTCGTGAAGGACCGCGTGAGACGTGATGTCGCGAAAATCATAGATCTCGTCCGTGCTGGTATCCTGAATCTCGACGCCTGTGTCGTGGTAGTACCAGGACACCGTTTCACTACAGAGAGCATGGCTCCCACCGCTCGCATATTTCGGGTTGGCCGACGAGGCCGAGTCGCTAGCACCGCTGCTCCCGCTCTTACCAATGTCATTGATGAACGAGCGCAGTGCAGGCGGCAGTGCAAAGTATTCCGACCAACTCCAACCAGTGTAGTTCAATGCGTGCACCATACGCCCGCTATAGGAGGGCACGTAAAAGGAATCATGCCCCGAGTCTAGTTCTTTGTTGAGGGTGTAGGCGATAATAGCCGTTGGCTCTCTCTCGCTGCTGCACGAACTGTCGTAGTCGATTTCTGCGGTGAAACTCTTGATGTTCAGCGACGTGGTCCCCCCATAATTCTCGAAGTACATGTTGTCCCAGTACGAGCGGTTGTTGTGGTCCGCCAGCGTCTGCAAGATCTTCAGGCCGGCCGCAGTGACCTGGCCTTCGTACGTTAGACGGCTCGATTTCGTGAATGAGACCGCGACGGACCTTCCACTACCAGTCATGTTGCTGAACGTAAGGTAGCGTGTGAAGTTATTGTGAATCGGGGTTGTGTGGAGTTTTAGATAGACACGCAGATCGGTCGGTCTATCGCACGCCCTAGTGGTGTAGGCTTGTGCGCTCCCGAAGGCCGCCAGCACAACCGTAAAAGCAACAATTGCTGCACTTATTTTGGTCCAGATCGGCGCATACTCTAACACCTGTTGTATCTTCTGCATGGGGTCCTCCTCTGCCGCCCGTGTTATTTCTGCGTTTCACAGTGCAGGCGGGATACTAAGGGACAGAGCACGACCCATGCCAAACCGTTGGAGTGGTCCCAGTTATTTTTGTTATTATAGTAAAACCAATAAGTTGGAAGGTTAGTTATGAAGTGAGGCACCCGGGCTGGTAGGCCAAAACCCAACTTACGAATACCGATTGGATATATCGGAATGAGAATTTAAATCAGAAAGATACACGAACGATCGGGACCGGACATTTGATCGTGGTACCGCCGAAATCAAATCATCGAACATTAGGGCACGAGATTACTACCCACACAGACTAACTCGAGGTGGTGAACAATTTGGGACTGCGATCTTTCGAGATCGGTTCTCATTCGATCCGTCGCCCGTCCCTGCACCGACTTTCATCATAGCAAACATCATCCACATGAATGGGTTTGCGGGCGCAAAGTTCCTCGAACGTGGTGTAGGGAGCAGCACGGCAATGCGGAGGAATCGGAGCTTGAACAGCCGCCAGGAAAGCTCTCATGGAATCTTCCTCCATTTCTTCCGCACTCTCGTTGACTACGGGAGGGAGTGGCAGTGGTGGTAAGGCCGCAACTTTCTCGGCGGGAAAGTCAGAGACAAAATCGTAAAACTGCGGTTCTACAGGGAAAGCCGTCGAGACTTGACAAACGTCGGCACTTACGAGAATCCCGTTCCCCGCGTAGAAGGGATGGCTACTACACATAGGGGTATCGCAACAGGTCGCCCACGCCGTCAACGTTTCGGACGCCGTTCGCAACTTCCCGAAAACAAGCAGCAGGCGAGAGGAATCATCCAAGAGCAACGCATTAGCAAAGTACACAACGTCGGCACCACGTTCGTCATTTACAAATACGTCCGGAAGCGGGAACTCGGGTCGTTTTTTTCCAGCAATTAAAGGTCGTTGGCGGCAGTCGTAGCACAAACAATGTATCCGGTACCGCATGGTAGGGTCGCCCAAGATGATCCGACACCGCCCACACCGACAGGTAAGCTCTGCGGTTAATTCACCCACGCGGGCCACCATTTCGCTCGGTCCGTCTTCGCCTCATAGATGAGTCTCCTCTTCGTCTGCGTTCGTTGCCACCTTCACGCTCTGCTGAACCGAAGCAACCGAGAAGGGATGGAATTCGCGATTTTGTACGCTGCACGGGTAAAATGGGGAGCAACCTTCGGGTGATTACCGGCGCTCGCATCATTTCGCGCGATTATCTGCAACTAGACATTAGGAATCCTGACAGGTCCCTACTTCGAGAACGTCCGATCCCAGCGACGGCTCCTTGGGGTCATAGGCATACCCACCATCTATCGATGGTTGGGTAAATGTGAACCTCAATTTTTTCTTATTAAAAAT
>CAZSWX010000352.1:0-2685 GCA_964610865.1 uncultured Enterobacteriaceae bacterium | reverse complement strand
GGATCTGGCCAATCGGGACTACTTGCCCGTATTGCACCATACCCCGCTAACAGTCCGCCGAATGACATGGCGTCCCCGGCGAGGAAGACCCACATGCCCAGCTTCCCCCAGCTCTCTGGTGTTACTGGTGATTCTGCCGGTTGTTGAACTTCGGATTGTGTGTGGGCGTCGATAACAGCTTCGCTCAAGATGGTTCCTCCTTCTTATTCGCGAGCACCGAAAGCGGTTGTCGTGATTCGTTAGTTTGCTTCGTACGGTTCATTTTCCGATAATTATAAAAAATCCAGCCCCCAATTGCGCCGAAGACGAGGAACGGCATGGCCATCAGAAAGAATGCGCTCCGTAGCATTCCTTGCGTTACTTGGTCGTTCGCCCCGGATAGCAAAGTTTGACACATTGCGCATCCTTGCGCTAGAGCCTCCGGGGGCAACACTCCTCCGTAGCTGAGAACGAAGCCCACCACGAGCGGCGTTAATATTGAATGGGTACTACAAGAGCGTCGCGTTGGTTTGTGCTGCATTTGTTCTCAATTCAAGTAAACTAGTGGGAAAAGCACTAGCCAAACCGCCCCTACGTAATACCAATACATGCTACACGTTTCTATTCCGGTATATCGTTCCTGAGAATATTTTCCACGTCGCGCGCGAAAGAGCACAATCGCGAGCCATACTACGGCCGCAAGCACATGTAATGCATGACAGCCGATAAGTACGTAGAACGTAGCGCCATACATGCCGGCGGAAATAGTGAGACCGTCGTGAACGAGTTGTATCCATTCGTAACCTTGTACGCAAAGAAAAATGGTACCAAGGCAGACCGTGGCCCATAAAAAGGAAAGGAAGGCTTCCAGGTTGGCCAATTTAAAATGATTCGTCGCTTTGTACATTGTGTAGCAACTGCCGACCAAAATGACGCTGTTCGCCCATGTGACAGCAACGGGTAAATACAGATGGGCGGAGGGCCACACAGTGGTGCCGAACCTAAACACTAGATAGGCTCCAATCAAGCCTGCGAAGAACATTGTTTCCGCGCCTATCAGCATGAGCATGCCCATTTTCGCATTGCTGATAGGGGGCTCCCCGCTTTGTGGCCTTGGTGGTCCTCCACCTGGTCGATTTAAGTGAGGGGGGGGGTCTTCGCGTTCTTGCTCGACGACGACGGGTACATGGACTGGACGAGTGGCGGATCCCGTTGACATTGTGAGATTCCCTAAAGAGTTTTGCTCTACACAAAAATAATGAAGCAAGTTGTTGCTGCAAAGTACAACACTATGAAAACAGCAATTTTTGTTCCTAGGGAGCAATTCTCGTTTTCACGCTCGGCTCGGGTCACCACACGCATATTCCTGTACCTCCGTTCACGAGTGCAGTTTGTCTAGGGCCATGCCGCACAACAATATGGGCAAATATACAAGCGACGCAAACATCAGTTGCCGAGCCGAGTGCGTGCTCCGCAGACGCGCTAATCGAACGCTGTACAAGAGGAGCATACAGCCTAAGCCAAAGGCAATAACGAAATACCGATTGCCTGCCATTCCTATTTGCGTTGGTATAAGGCTAACCACTAATAAGGCAAGGCTGTATGTGACAACTTGCCTTCCAGTGCTCTGGCCGTCGGGCTCAATGACCGGCAGTAATTGGAATCCAGCGCGCGTGTAATCCTCACGATACAGCCATGCTATAGCTAAAGAATGCGGCATTTGCCACAAGAACATGATGGAAAAGAGTAGCGCGGCTTTTATACCCAAGTTAGGGTCGACAGCCGCCCAACCAATCACCGGTGGCAATGCGCCCGGAAATGCGCCCACGATGCCGCATAAAACACTAGTTTTTTTTAGGGGGGTGTAGGCAAAAAGGTAACTTACGGTAATCAGGGCCGTGAGCGCTGCGCTTGCCGGATTGACGACGATTAAGAGATAAAGAAGACCGGTAGCGGTTAGAGTCGCACCAAAAGCTAAAGCACCAAACGGCTGCAATCTGCCATCGGGTAACGGACGTTTTCTCGTCCGTTCCATGACCGAATCCGCATCTTTCTCAATAAGTTGGTTGAGGGCTAGAGTTCCTCCGGCGGCCAGTCCTGTGCCTAGGAGCGTGTGGAAAAGGAGGGCGTAGTCTATACTCATCCAAGACGCAAGATAAAAGCCTACTGTCGTGGTCACCAAGACCATACTCACCAGCCTCGGCTTGGTGAGTTCGATGAACGCGCCGAGGCGTTGCCGTGTGTGTGTTGTATCAAATCCAACTGTCTCTGTACCGTGAGTCATTTTCCTATGCCTGTTCCACGAGAGACGCGGATTCCGCGTCTGAGTCTTTCGAAATGTTCATACTTCGAGTCCATATAGTAAAACGCACGCTAACGACTAGCATAAGAGCACCAATTACGACATGGCTCGTTGCAAGCAGTGTGGCCCGGGGCGAGGTAGGCCCGTCAGGTGATACGTATTTTACCAGATACGTAAAAACGCCTAACACTAACTGCAGGAGCACGAGGTTTCGAAGTATTTTTGCTGAACGTTTTACAGGCGGATGGTCAGGGAAGTCGTGGGTCGCTTGGTCGCAGAGCGAAAATACTACAATGAAGGTGGCGATTGCGCCTAGAATATGTGGAGTTAAGCCGTGCACGGTATGCCGGAGGACGGCCACCAATATTAGCTGAATAAAGATTAGAATGAAGGCCAGAAGTCCT
>CAZSWX010000351.1:0-2686 GCA_964610865.1 uncultured Enterobacteriaceae bacterium | reverse complement strand
CATCAAAAACATGCTTGTACGTATCCTGTCCATACGATGCCAAGCCCATGACACTACCCTCTCCGTCTAAAGGCGAAAAGCCGAGAAACTGTGTCACTGCGGAATATAACATTCCCACGGAATGCGGCATGGGAACCGCGCCCAACCTTTGTATGTTGGCCCCTTCACCCCTCGCCAGTACCGCCGTGACCGTCTCCCCTCGGGCGTCAAGTGAAAGAATATTTGCATTCTTAAAGGGTGAACAGTAAAATGCTGTGGCAAGGTGACAGTCGTGATGATCCACGACTTCTAATTTCACCCCGACGGCCTCGGCGAAGGTCTCGACATAACGACGTATCATCTGCAAATTTTCAACATAGCCCAGCAAATCTTTTGGAGAGTTTTTGAAGTGGGAAAAAAACGGTTCCACACTCCAATCCCCACAGAGACTTTCGGAACAATCGTAGTAATACGCGATCGTATCGAGGTCTTTGTACGTCAAACCAAATTGGCTGAGACAAAACTCAATGGATAGGTAAGGGAACTTTCCGTGTGCATGTTTATCTCGTATTAGACGTTCCTCTTCTGCGAACGCAATTAGCTCACCGTCCCTGACCAGTGCGGCAGACGCATCGTGAAAGAGTCCAGTGATACCGAGCACTATCATGTCTCAGTCTTTTCCTCAGGCGAATGTTTCGTAAACGTTTTCAACTCTTTCTCTACGGTATGAGTAATCGCCGCACCCGCTACGAAACACGAGGAAGAGACTAACGCAAAGAAGAGCTGCGCGGCCTGGTAGACTTGGGACTCGTCAACGGGTCGGCCACAGGCATCCGCGATCACGTCTAGCCTGGCCTCTCGTTCTTCACGACTTAACATTACGGTGGTTTGTTTCGTTTTGTCTATACCGTTCATGGTCGCTTCGTTCCTATGAAGTCCATCTATGAGGTAACCGGCAGATGCCTATTTCTCGAGTATTCCCGCGAACTGTGAATTCTTTCTCCACCGTGTCGTACATCCGAAGTCCTGATGTGTCGAGAACATGTGCCCGAAAGGTATAGGTACCTGGTAACAGACTCAAATCGTAAACCTCGTAAACAATACGGTACGATCCCATTCGTACCCGCTTCGGCCGGACCGCATCAATGTCACTAAATATACCATATATCGCGGTATTATCGTTACGCACGCACCCTACCGCAATGACTGGTTCACTGTCATCCGGCGTTTCCGCGACGATTTCGAGTCTCGCGATGTCTCCCATTTGGAACACAGAGCCTTCTTCATTTCGCGCATTCAGTAACCGGACGGTCCGGAGGACACTATACCCGGCGGGTGCAGGCGTAGCACTAGTTTCATCTGCCCTAGTAAATGCGTCTTTGTCAAATCTCCGGAGGTAATCTTCAAAAGCGTGCGTAACCGGTACCGCATCGCCCGAGGCTCTGACTTCTCCCTGATCCAGCCAGACGGCTTTGCCACATAGTTTACGAACGTGGTACATGCTGTGTGAGCAAAAGATTAAAGTCCTACCGTCTTGAAGAAATTCCTCCATCCGTCGAACACATTTCTTTTGGAAGGCCTCGTCCCCAACGGCAAGCACCTCATCGGTAATCAAAATATCCGGTTTCACGCTCATCGCGACCGCAAAACCGAGCCGCATGAACATTCCGGAGGAATATGTCATAACCGGCTGATCAATAAATTCGTCCAGCTCGGTAAAGGAGATTATCTCGGGCACAATGGCGTCCGTCTCCACCGAGTCCAGCCCAATCATCGCCGTCGCGAAGTAAATATTTTCCCTACCCGTGTAATCAGGATGAAACCCCGTGCCAAGCTCCAATAGCGCGCCCACCCTACCCGACACCTGTGTTTCACCACTAGACGGCCTCGTCACACCGGCTATCACCTTCAAGAGCGTCGACTTTCCGGCGCCATTCCGTCCTATAATCCCACAGGATTCACCGGGTTCTATCCGCAGCGACACATCCCGCAAGGCAAAGAATTCTTTGTGATGATTTCGACCAGTGAGAGAGAGGACCTCTTTGATACGGTCGAAGGGGCGATTGTAAAGTTTGTAGCGCTTGCTGAGGCCGCTGGCCAACACTACGGTATCTGTCATATGCAATAGCGGAAGCTAAAAAAAAGAAAGGCAAGGGCTTTCGCCCTCGCCTTTCCTAGTTTAACACCAAACCAATTTCCGCTTACGGAATCTGGTTGTTGGTGGTCGGGCTGTACGCCAAGAAGTTCATCCGGTAGGTCGCGCTCGCTTGCGAGATGTGCGACCAGGCCAATCCTGACGTCGGCATGTTAAAGCGGACCACTCCACGGTTTTGGCTGAGTGCTGTGCACTGACCAATACCCACAAGGGCGGAAGGATCAATCACGTTGACCTCGTGTGGCAGAGCCATCGTGGTCGAGATCTGTGATTCGTTTTCACACTGGAGGATCGCCGAAACATTCCGTACGAAGGCCGAGCCAACGAGGGTACCGTTGGTACCGAGCCATACGAATAGCTCGGTTTTGGAAGTGACAGCAGCATTCACATCGTACCTTGCCAAAACCAGAGCACTATTGTTAAACAGACCCGGGCAGTCGGTCGTCGCACCTGAAGAACAGGTGATGTTACCGCTGGAGGTGTTAACGGTGGCCGACGCGGTCGGTATCTCAGTCGCGAAGGCGTTTGAGCCCACGTCCTGAATTACTGCCC
>CAZSWX010000350.1:0-2693 GCA_964610865.1 uncultured Enterobacteriaceae bacterium | reverse complement strand
ACAAGTACCCGTCTTCGTACGACGCATTAGCCCGCAATATGGGAAACACATAGTCGCGGACAAACTCTTCACGGAGATCTTCTATGTAGATTGCGCTCGCTCCTACCGCCTCAGCCTTGCCCCTCACAGGTTCCAATTCTTCCTCTTGACCAAGGTCCGCACAAAAGGCGACGACTTCGCATCCGTAAGTCTCAATGAGCCACCGCAAGATGACAGATGTATCCAAGCCACCGCTATACGCGAGGACAACTCTTTTAACGTCCGACATCAGCAATTCCTTTCAACCACCGCGAGCAGACCGTGTCGTGCGTCTTGACCTAGATCGCGGCCTGCAGCAGCCAAACCATGACGGCCTTCTGAATATGTAAACGATTTTCAGATTGGTCGAATACGACCGATTGCGGGCCATCTATCACATCCTGCGATATCTCTTCACCCCGATGAGCAGGCAGGCAGTGCATGACTACTGCCTCAGGCTTCGCTCTGCTCATTACTTCTTTATTTACTTGATACCCGCTGAATGCCTGTCTGCGAAGGGTCGCCTCTTCTTCTTGGCCCATACTCGTCCACACGTCAGTGTAAACCGCATCGGCGCCAGTAACGGCCTCGGAGACTTTATGGGTAACCGACACTGCGGCTCCATTTCTTTTCGCCTGTTCCAGAATGCTCGCCCTCGGCTCGTAACCTATGGGACACGCTAAAACAAACTCTAGTGGCACTTTCGTAGCCATATTCAACCAAGAGTGCACTATGTTATTACCGTCCCCCACAAAAGCAACTTTTAGCCCTTCCAGAGTGCCGAGCTTTTCGTCCAACGTCATACAATCGGCTAGCACCTGGCAGGGATGCAGCATGTCCGAAAGTCCATTAATCACAGGTATACTAGAGGCCTCCGCGAGTTCCACGACCATACTATGCGAAAATGTTCGGGCCATCACTATATCTACCCACCGAGACAAATTCTTCCCGACATCGGACGCCGTTTCTCTCGTGCCTAAGCCAATGTCCGAGGGAGAAAGGTAAATAGCATATCCACCCAGTTGGTATATCCCCGCCTCGAAGGTGACCCTAGTTCGAAGGCTAGGTTTTTCGAATATCATCGCCAGCGTTTTGCCGGCTAGAATTTGATCTTGTCCCGCTATTTTGCCCTTGGATTTCAACCGGTGGGCAATTACGAAGAGGTCTTGAATATCACCCCTGGTCAAATCGGCTATGCTCACCAAATCACGTTTCATTGTCGAGCTAACACGCCTTCTAAGATGTCCAGTCCCTCATCCATCTCTTCCGCCGTAATGATAAGGGGCGGTAAAAAGCGGAGGACTTTTCCTGCCGCGCAATTAATCATCAGACCCTCGCTCAAACAATCATCGACAATTTTCCCACCTTCTATATCCAATTCGGCCCCGAGGATAAGACCCTTCCCCCGCACATCTTTGATGAAGGAGAATCGCGATTTTAGCTCGGTCAGTCTGTTGAGAAAATAAAGCCCCTTTTTTGAACAATCATCGAGAAAGCCAGCACCCAACAAGGTGTCAACAACCGCGATACCTGCCGCGCATGCTATAGCGTTCCCGCCGAAAGTCGAGCCGTGAGTGCCTAACCCGAGACTGTGAGCTATTTCGGCGCGCGTAAGCATCGCCCCGATCGGCACCCCGCCGCCGAGAGCCTTTGCCAGCGGCATGATATCGGGCTCTACGCCCTCATGCTCGTGACATAGGAATTTGCCTGTTCTGCCCATGCCGACCTGAACTTCATCTAGGATAAGTAGTAGATCGTGCCTGTCACACAGCTCGCGCAAGCCTTTTAAGTATCCTGGTTTGGGAACTATTACACCACCTTCTCCTTGAATTGGTTCCACGAGAACAGCGGCGGTTTTGTCGGTGATCTTCGCTTCCACCGCAGGCAAGTCGTCAAAAGGAACATACTGGAACCCAGAAAGGACCGGTCCGAATCCCTCGCGAACTTTTTCCTGGCCGGTCGCGGCTATTGTCGCCATAGTCCGACCGTGAAACGAGCCTAACGCCGAAATAATTTCGTAACTGCCATTCCGTCTTTCCATGCCAAATTTTCGTGCCAGCTTGATAGCGGCCTCATTCGCCTCAGCTCCGCTATTACAAAAAAAGACTTTTTCAGCAAAGGAATTATCACATAGAAGTTTCGCCAGCCGTGCTTGAGGCACTGTATGATGTAAATTGGAAATATGCGTGAGGGTGGCGACCTGTTCTTGCACAGCTTTTACAACTGCAGGATGACACTGCCCCACGTTCATGACCGCGAGGCTGGCAAAGAAGTCTAGGTAGGGCTTGCCTTCCGCATCCCAAAGACGCGATCCTTGTCCACGAACAATTGCGACCGGGTAACGGGCATACGTTGTACACAGGTGCTTGTTATTAAGTTCTATAATTTGTGTGCTCTGCATTGAGTCATCTGGCATATTATTGTTCTCCCTAGACCGCTCGAAGGATTCACTTTGCGCATTTCTCTATGCTGAAGGACATATGTAAATCTGGTTCGGGAAGTTCACTCGTATACACCGCGACTGAATCTTTGCCAAGTAGCTATCAGGGCCAAAATTAAGGCTAAGTGACCCTGCCAAAAAATAACTTGCCAGTTTTCTTCAAGCCTCCTTAGGCAATACGCCTGACGACTTCTGTCCCGATGCCCTCTCTAGTCAGAATTTCCAGTAGTACCGA
>CAZSWX010000349.1:0-2701 GCA_964610865.1 uncultured Enterobacteriaceae bacterium | reverse complement strand
CCGGGCCACTGGATGTGAAACGTCATGTAAGCGCCATTATACGAGCAAAGCTCTGCCCTTTAGCTGCATCCAATCTCAATGCCCTAGCAATGAGGAAACGGCCATGAATGCAGCAGTCCTTTTACACAAACAAAAATATTATTGGAGGCAGACGTGGATGATACATTGATTGAGGGAGCACATGCCGGGCGTATCGATGTAAATAAAGGCCAGTTTCTCCATATCGTCAACGTTGACGGCAAGCAGGTTTGCGATTTTTTTGCCTTCAACCGGGCTAACATCCGTGAAACCTTGTCGCCTGGCCATCAACGCTCAGTGACACGACGCATGTTCCTTAAACCCGGCGACACGCTCTTTAGTGTTCTACGCCGCCCCATGTTCGAGATCATCGAGGATCCTATCGGTTGCAATGACTTCAGCCTTCCAGCCTGCGATCCTGACCGCTACCGTATGGATTTCGGCATCGAGGAGCACCGTAGTTGCCGCAAGAACCTGGAAGAGGTGATGAGCGATTTTGACATCCCCTACGAGTATCTCCCAGACCCATTTAATTTTTTCCAGCCAACACCGGTGAAGGTAGACGGGACCTACGGTACCGGCACTTCGCCCGCAAAAGCAGGTGAACGGATGGTTTTGCGTGCCTTGATGGATCTCATCGCAGTGGGTTCATCGTGCCCACAAGATCAAATTTCACTCAATGATTTCAACCCAAGCCGATTGAAACTGGTCGTTCGTGACGCTTAACTAGCACCAGTGCTCTAAAAATAAAAAAGCGGCAATACATGCGATGATTCTTGGACCATCATACAAAAAGCCGTTCACGAGAGGTCATTGGGATAGCGTACAAGATATCGATAATATTTATTTTTCGTTAGTTCCAGGGGTTAGGATTCAATCCTATGACCTTGAGGTTTTGAGCGAGAGATAGTCATGAGAGATAAACCTGTCCCTCCATAATCCGTCGCGCTGTTCGTCCCAAGGTTGCACGCTTCGCGACAAACTCATTACCTTCCAACTCCACAGTGGCTTCGGTTTGGATCACGCCCGCCGGGTGGCCAAACCGAACCTCTGGATTGCTACGGGATTCTGGCCTACATACCTGGTTAACGATAGTTCCAGGGATACGGCTCGCGACACCAGTGCAGACCGTGCTGGTCCCCGCATAAGTTTTATGCATCTGTTGCATGAACATTACACGGGACAGAAAATCGCTTTCTTCGGCTTTAACAGTGCAACGCCCAATTACATTTTCGTAATCCTGCGGTTCTGAGACCATTGCCACGAACGGAGTAGCCGGGCTGGATAAATGCGCGTGTGCTGGGTCATCGATCATACCCATAGCTACGCCAGCGTAAGCTCTTATTTTCTCAAGCGCATCACACAGCCCATCGTTGGTATCGATTTCAGCGGTGGTCTCGGAACCCTTCATGCCAAGATCGGATGCGCGAACAAACACATGCGCGTTGCCTATATCAACCATAGAGACTTCGAACGTACCGACACCTGGCACATGTAATTCGTCCCGAGAGCTACCCGTAGGCAAAAGAGCCCCCGCACTTGCTCCCGCAGTATCGGCAAAGTCGACTTGAATCTTTGCACCAGTGCCGGGTACGCCGGGGATCGCATAACCACCGGTCTCTATTGGACAGCCATCTTTAACTGGAACCTCTGTGTAGAGCATTCGCTGTAGATTGGTGTTATAGATACGTACCCGAGTAACAGGCTCAGTGATCTCAACTAGTTTTTCCCAAATCGCGAATACACCGACGCCTGAAGTTAGATTTCCACAAAGGGAACGAAGATCAACATACGGTTCGTCTATTTCGACCTGTCCGAAGGTATAAGAAATACTGGCATTCACCGCTCCCGGCGCGCCAGTAGACGGCGCACCGATAATACAGACCTTGCTGGTAAGCGGATCCGCGCCACCCAAACCGTCAATCTGGCGTCTGTCGGGGGAGCCAAAGATTTTTAAGATGACTTTTTCGCGGGCTTTCGCCTCCCGCGGCAACTCATTTTCATGCAAATAGATACCTTTGCTGGTACCACCCCTTAAAATAACAGCACGTATCTGATCCGACATAAAATCTTTCCTGTTTTGGTAGCTTCGTAGTCGTTTCAAAGCCCACTATAATTATACCTATTTATAGTGGTGTGCATTAATCAATTGGCACTAAAATTTGGCACTGGCGCTAGTTTTACCTATTAGTGATGGCGAGCACCCGCCTTGACAGACAATATCTATGATGCCGGTGAGGGTCTATTGAATAGGTCCAGAAACTGAATGTTGTGTGAAATGGAGGTCCTGTTTATCGTCCTGTTAGAACGGGGGACTCAGAAGCATGGAGATATCACGCCTATGTGGCGCTATTGGTGTCAAGATTCACAATATCAAGCTTGAAAATTTGGATACAAAGGGACTCGACTCTATCCGCACCGCTTTACACGAATATCTTGTATTAGTTTTTCCTGACCAAAACCTAAACCCAGCCGACCAAGTAGCTTTCACAGAAAACTTTGGGCCCGTGGAGCCGCATCCACTACGTACCCGTGATAGCGTCGCTGGTTTTTCTCAAGTTTTAATTCTTGAAAACCGGCCCGGCCAGCCTGGCGCCCCTAACGACTATTGGCACTCCGACATCTCCCACGCCGCAACGCCTCCAGCGGCAACTGTTTTGTATGAATTAGTCATCCCCGAAGG
>CAZSWX010000348.1:0-2707 GCA_964610865.1 uncultured Enterobacteriaceae bacterium | reverse complement strand
CTGAGGAATATCGCATAATAAATACTTTGTATTCAGTGCATTTTCCGTCAAAATAATAAGGTATTCAAAACGAAGCAAGTTCAATGTTCAAAGATTGAACATAAAGCATTCAGGTATTTGCAGAATCTAATCCGGCTAAGAAAGAGCCTGCCTTATCAGTTAACATAACGACAAATCATCAAAATACGCCTATGAAGAATTTGATCACGATTTTTTCCCTGGCCTTCCTTTTTTCTGCATGTACTGAAGAGTCACGGAACCAGATGTTTAAACAGGCAGATAATCTGCTGGGCAAGGACCTTCGTGTTTCGTATGTGGCCGACAACGGTAAGATCGTTAAATCCTGGACGGTTAGAGATGGCAAGGTTACCAGCGAAAAGGATTCCGGCGGAAATGCCATTGGCTATTACTATTTTTGGAGCAACGAAACAGGATATGTCCAGATTCCGGTCATGCGCACCATCATCGAAGAAATCAAACAGTGAGTTGGGTTTGATGACAGATCTACCCGTCCCGGAAGATGTTTTGAAAGCTGAGCAAAGAATCCGTGGATGTGTCGAACAAACTTCAATCTTTACCTGCAAAAGCCTCAACGAACTCAGTGGAGCAGAACTTTTCTTCAAGTGTGAAAACCTACAAAAAACAGGTTCTTTCAAATTTCGTGGTGCAAGCAATGCTCTACAGATACTTGCCGAACAAGGACTTCCAAGAGCCGTTGCCACCCATTCTTCGGGAAATCATGGTGCAGCCCTCGCCAAAGCTGCAGCCGATCGAGGGGTTGAGGCCCAGATTGTGATGCCCAATAATGCTCCAAAAGTAAAACAAGAAGCAGTTCGGGCTTATGATGGAATCATCACGCACTGCGAACCCACTCTGGATGCCCGTGAATCGACCTTAAAGGAAATCCTCAAAAAACTGGAGGCTGAAGAAATCCCTCCCTATAACGATTCTCGGATTATTTCAGGACAAGGAACTGCGGCTCTCGAACTCTGCAATGAAATTCCAGACTTGGATTTTGTGGTGACTCCAGTTGGAGGAGGAGGGTTGTTGAGCGGAACCGCATTGGCCCTTCAAACAGAATGGCCTCAAATTCGGCTGGTAGGTGCTGAACCGCTGAATGCCGATGATGCAAAACGTTCGCTGGAGGCAGGTAGACTCATTCCTGCTACACGGACTGACACAATTGCCGACGGTTTAAGAACCTCCCTGGGAAGTTTGACTTTTCCTTTGATTCAAAAGTATGTGGAAACCATCTTAACCGTCTCTGAGGAACAGATCATCTCTGCAACCCGCTTGATCTGGCAAAGGATGAAAATGGTCGTAGAGCCCTCCGGAGCGGTACCGCTTGCAGTTGTACTAAACCATTCAGATATTTTTGAGGGAAAGCGAATCGGGGTAATTGCAAGTGGAGGGAATTACGATCCTGGAATTAGATAACGTTCTTATCCAGGAAAACAACATTTTTTTTCATCATTAGAATCTTCCTTGAACCACAAGTCCTAGACCACCTTGCAACTTAATTGTTTCAGTTTGAGGCCTGTTGGTTCCCAAATACCCTAAGTCTTCAGAAGTAATCATATGTGCATCCTCTGATCCAAATAATGTCTGTTTTGTGCTGAAGTATTCAACACGAAACACAGCCGTTTCTAGTATCCACTCTAGCCCAAGCTTCATGATTTCAACAGGAACCGTATGGCTTGATTCCTGTGTAGAATTATAAGTTATGTCCGAATCTGGATCGGAGGAACCATCATAAACGTTACCATTTTGAAAAGTCTGCTTTACTGTGATTGTTCCGGTCATTAATCCCAAAGACCAGTTAAAGCCTTCTTCCCCTCCATCAGAAAAAAAGATATTACCCCCGTAGAGGAAATTGGTATTAAGTTTTTGTAAAATATCACCAATTTTCTTATTTTTATTTTCAAGAGTATAATTTCTTTGCCCAGTACTGGTACCCAAATCAAATTCAACTCCAAAAAGAGCTGGGGTTTTTCGGCCTCCAAAGAGGTATTCCATAACCAGTGAGGTACTGTATAATTGCCCTGAACTGTTTGTTGAGACTTTTGTTAAATCAGAATCACCTTTTTTTGTATCATACCCATAATAGACATTATTTATCATCCTTCCTAATCCGATCCTCCAGTTACGCTGTTTCTTAGCAGCCAGTGCATGATGAGTCGAGGCCAATGCCAGCAAAGAAATCAGTAATGAAAATTTCAGGATAAAAGATGAATTCATTACGCTCCTAGCAAATAATATTAAAATGGTTTGGGAATTTTTTTCAATGCAGGGAGCAAGCCAGAATGAATGGTTGAAAAAGGGAGAAACAGAAGATTACATACGAAAAACTCCATATTTCGTTTGACCCGTAGTTCCATTGTCAGCTATCGCGAGGGCAAGTCCCAACACCCGTCTCGTTTCCACTGGATCCAGAATCCCATCATCCCAGAGCCTTGCTGTAGCATAATAGGGATGTCCTTGTGTCTCGTATTGATCACGAATCGGCTTTTTAAAGGATTCCTCCTCCTCGGCAGTCCAGTCAGCATGATTTTCCACAAGTTTATCACGTTTAACCTGAGACAAGACTGAGGCTGCCTGTTCGCCACCCATCACCGATATTCTTGCATTGGGCCACGTCCAGAGCATTCTTGGACTGTATGCTCTGCCACACATTCCATAATTTCCAGCACCGTGTGAACCACCAATG
>CAZSWX010000347.1:0-2712 GCA_964610865.1 uncultured Enterobacteriaceae bacterium | reverse complement strand
TGAAGCGTTTAAGCAGCTTTTCCGTAGCGGGTACTGGTCCATATCCGAAGTACCTGGGGTCGGTTCCGGCAGAAGCTGATCCCAACCAGCGCAATAGTGGCTTCAAGCCCAGTTCATCGGCCTTTTCTTGATTGCAAAGGAGAAGTGCCGCGGCTCCATCATTGATGCCACTGGAGTTGCCTGCAGTGACAGAGCCGTCCTTTCTAAAAGCGGGTTTTAGTTTACTGAGCTCAGGCATGCCTATTGCCAAGTTAAGTTTCTGATTAATGCATTTGACGCGGGGGTGCTCGTCCGTATCAAATATTAGCGTTTTGCCATTTCGTTGAGGCACTTCAACAGGCGTAATTTCAGCTTTAAATTTGCCCTCATTGATAGCATTGGCGGCGCGACGGTGGCTTTCTAGAGCAAATATATCTTGTTCTTCTCGGCTAATCTGCATTTCTTGTGCAATCAATTCTGCACCTTCGCCCAAAGAAATAATAGGGTATATTGCGTCCAATTTTGGGTTTTCGTATCTCCATCCTACCGTGGTATCAAAAATCTTGGGTGGCGAGGTGGACGGTATTTTGGAAGGCTTTGGCATCGACCATGGAGCCCGGCTCATACTTTCCACGCCACTACCAATATATAGGCTACCCTCTTTCGCAAGGATGGAGCGAGCAGCTAGGTTGATGGCGCTGAGGGCAGAAGAACAATTCCTGTTTACTGTTATGCCTGGTATTTCTTTGGGAAAGCCTGCTAGCAAAACTGACATCCGAGCTACATCTCGATTGTCTTCTCCTGCCTGGTTGCCACAACCGGCAAATACTTCGTCCAAAACGGCAGGGTCGACCCCAGTACGTTGCACGAGGGAAATATAAGTTTTCGCTAGGAGGTCATCTGGTCGAACAGTTGATAATCCCCCACCATATTTTCCAATTGCCGTTCTTACGCCGTCAACGATAACTACATCACTCAAGCCAATATCCTCCAGGGTAGAAATGTGTGTGTCCGAATTGAATTGATATCATTACTAATTCATTCACAAAGATGAAACCATACCGTGATGTTATATTTATTTCCGAAACAGTCAGATTATTCCGGTAGGTGTGGGGTCACTCAGGTGACAATAATAGACTAGTGTCGTTGCTGGATGTGAGACGGGTAAAGTAAAAATGTATATACTCAAGAAGCGGGGACTTGGTTTGGTAAACGCTAAAGCGGATAGTGACAATCGAGCCCTATAGATTTATTTATTGACAGTTCCATGGTGCAATTGGTGAAATTGAAAAGTTCATCTTTCGCAACCAAATACTTAGCTCCTTGGTGGCTTCGGCATATTGTGTTTTATTTAGTGAACTGTAACGCTAAGGATTCTTTATATTGGGGGCATCAGTCGGCTTACCATATAAAGTCTCAAGGCCTTGATCGAGAATTTTTATATCTTTTGATGACTTAGCTGAATTTCGCCGCTGATCGTTGCGACGGTCAATAGCTAATCGTTGAGTTTTGAGGTGCACGTCATTGATTTGGTCTTCTGTAAGGTCAAAATTGAGATAATTTGCAATTTTGGTTGTAGCACTTATGGGGTCGTTGATCGTTTCTGAAAATGGTAATAGTAGAGAGTTGTTATCTCCACAAAATAATTCAAAATTCATCAGAGAGGAATATACAAAATCAAACGCGGGTTCGAATTCGCAACCGTCTTTCCGCATAATAGAGGCAATAGAATCCCTCGGGTCACGGTAAGTATATATATTTTTTGCTAAACCACTTAATATCAATTTTACTACTCGTGTGCCAAACGAGTGTGATTGAAATATCAGTGAATTATAATTTTTCTTGATTGCGTTTGCCACGAAGGCATCAACAACTAAGGCTCCTTTGCCGGAAATTCTATTTTCGCCCAAATATCCACAATCTATTCTGTCCTCAGGGGTCCTAAGTTTTTCAAGCTCTTGGCAGGTCTCTTGAGACCACCGGGAGGCACTGCGGGGCATACCTGAACAAAAAACCATATAAGGAAATTTGGATAAATTTTTTAAGTGGAAAGATACCTTTTCTGGCTCTAAACCTTGTAGTATGGGATGCCAGTTGATACCAACCATTGAATCTCCTTTAGCTCACAATTTTATGGGTACTAAATCTCAATCTAGCTCAGTATATTTTCACTTTTGTGCATCAAGTCCCTTACCGTGTTAATTTTTACAAACTCGGCGCGTAGTTCTTTAAGACTAACCACGTGTAATTAAAAAACTATCTCGTTGCAAAAATTTGTTCGTGTTAAGAATAAATATACTGCTACTTCACTATTTTTTGAATTACGTTTTAGAATTTTCCACAGAGCTCTTTTTACGTTTTCGTGTTAGTATAAATTAACCATATGGAATTCTGGGGTTAACTAGGTTAAAGCAATCTAGAACTCTTTTAAGTGAGAAGTTTACCGGCCTACCTTAGGTGTGGCTGGATTTGTTTGGACCGCCGGCGAACCCAAATTTTGTTCCCTAGGAGAAACCGTCATAACAACCTCGCTACCTTGCAGTGTCTTGCTAGTTATTTGGATAGTTAAGACCCTAGTTGTCTGGGTGTAGGTTAAAAAACTGGTTGCAGAGCGTATGCTTGTCACTTCTTGCCATCCAAATTCTGGTGTGCTTTTTTTGAAAAAATTGAATAATTTGACAGAGTTGTGGTTGGTTTCAAGAGTTAGTCGACCAATCCAGCGTTCGCGCGCGC
>CAZSWX010000346.1:0-2716 GCA_964610865.1 uncultured Enterobacteriaceae bacterium | reverse complement strand
CCCAACGGACTTCTCCTTTGATGAGTTCACCAAAAAGATCTATCTAGCAGGATAGTTACAATTCCACATACACTTGTTAGATCATGGACAATTTAACTCTATGATCAATTTTTGAAAAAAGACACCATCAACTCAAAAATAAATATAATATATTTCCTCTATTTTGAGTTATATATTCTTTGAAGAATGTTTCATAAAATTTTTAAAAATAGGAATGAAATAATGTAAGATGATAAGTAGTAAAGTACAAAATAGAAATGACTTTGTATTCTCACTGGATTTAAAAAATTTATTTTTTGGTCAAACTTGGAAGCAAAGAAACTATCTCATTTCTCCTGTAATCGATTTCCTTTTATCAGGAGGAGGAGCCGTTCTACTTCTTTCCATAATTTATCTATTTTCAATAGAATATCTTGATGGATTAACTGGGTTTATTTTAATTATTATATTAACCCACATATTTGCTGATCCTCATGGACTTGCATCATATCCTCTATTTTACAAAGATTTTAGATCCCAATTAAAAGATAGTCAATTATCATTGTTTTTTAGGGCACAAATTTTTACAGTTGGATATCTCTTACCCCTTGGTCTGGTCTTATTTTTTCTTATTTTACCTACGGTTGAAAATTTAAATTGGACTCATGTTTTTTTTGATGTAGCAACATTTGCATTTGGATGGCACATAACCAAACAAGGCTATGGAGTTTGGGTTATTTTATCAGCATTTAAAAAAATATATTATACTAAGCTTGAAAAAGATATTCTGCGTTACAATAGTTATTTAATGTGGATATTCATTTGGACATCTCTTCCCAATGATTATTTTCCATTTATTCATTATGATTTTTTCCCAATAAAAAAATTATTTGTTCTATTTCATGAATCATATATTTCTGAATTAATTCTAATTTCATCAATAACAACAGTAATATATGTAATATTGCAAAGTCATATAAAAAAGAAACTAATTCCTTCACTTACAGCTCTTTGTGCCTACTCAACCGTTTATATCTTATATGCCGGATTAATTCAAATTCCGCTGTGGATTGTAATTTGTGCATTTTTTCATGGAGCCCAGTACTCATTATTTACCATTACACTTGATCATAATAAATATATGGAAAATATTCCAAAAATATCCAATAAAAAGGCCTGGATCAAGGCCATTAAAAAATATTTAGTCATTATATTTATTGGGGCCATTATTTTTGAGATATTACCAAAATCCGAATGGAATCTTAATGAATACTGGTTTGATTTTTATAAAGACCAGTCAAAATTAATTTTAGAAAAATATCCTAGAGCTTCAGTAGGTGACATGGTAGCACAATATTTTGCAGTCTTTGCCATGTGTGTTTCCTTTCATCATTATTTTATAGATAACATTATTTGGAGAAGAGATAATATTTCTCTCTTAAAGTATTTCAAAAGATAATTGATAGTTCTTATCCGTCATAATCAAACTCAACTATTTGCAAATGTCTCTGAACTTGATTTTTTTTCAATCCTAAGGAGATGAGGTGAATCCATTAATATTTTTTCAGATAGCGCAGGAGTTTCATGTAGTTTAATCGCGGGCTCCTAACTCATACTGAAATCAGTTAGGAAGTTATATTTTCCAGTGAAAGCTTAGTTTTTAAAAACTGTACTCGTTAGGATCAAACCAAATACTTTAAGTAATTATTTTTTTTAAACAAATATACACCATAGGGTAGGAGATTAGATGGGAAGGATGCAATTCTATCCGTTAGCAGATCAGGTATTGGATGGACAAGTGCTATACTTTTTGCGATGGCATAGGAACACCCATTTTCGACGCCGCCATCGGAATTAAAAACGGCTTGATTACTGAAGTGGCTTCAGACCTAAGGACCAGGGAAAGAGGAATTTGACTGTCACGGTATAGTGTTGTCACCGGGCATAATCGATTCACATACACAATATAGGGCGTTAAGTGGAAATGACACACGATTTAATACATAGAAATGCACGAGGGGGGTGGCAAGCAAATTCTAAACGCCGCCTGAGCACACCGTCACCAACTTTGGCCATAGCACCTTTGGCGGTGGCCTGGCGTAAAGGTCAAAGCGTAACACCATTGGCAGCGGAGCTAATGCCGTCGGGTCTGAGAGAAGCCCATCAAATACATGACGCGCTAGACGAGCGGCTGAACATTTCACAGGAAACTTATTAGAAAGAAAAGAGAGCAATTATGAGAACAGTAATCGTGACAGGCGCGCGAGGTGGTATCGGTGAGGCGACTGCCAAGAAATTCTTGGAACTCGGAGACCAGGTCTATGGTGCGGACCTGGCTTTCAATGAAACCCCTTATGACTTCGTCGAAGTCATCTGCGATGTCTCAGATCCCGATGCGGTAAGTGGGCTGGTCGAAAGAGTAGTGAGTGAAACCAGTCGGATTGATGTCTTGGTCAACAATGCTGGTATCCGAGTCTCCAAGGACGTCATAAACACCACCATCGAAGAATGGGATCGAATGATGGCAGTGAACCTGACCTCTGTTTTTCTCGGGTGCAAGTTCGCTCTTCCTCACATGCTCAAGCAGGCATCCGGGGCCATCGTCAATGTTGCATCTACGGCCGGACTGAATCCGATTCCCGATCGCGCCGCTTACTGTGCCAACAAGGCTGGGGTGATCGGGCTTACCAGGCAGATGGCGCTCCAATATTCCAGACAAGGCGTCCGGGTGAATGCA
>CAZSWX010000345.1:0-2725 GCA_964610865.1 uncultured Enterobacteriaceae bacterium | reverse complement strand
GGGCCGTTGACCATGGCGCCCAGTCAGTTAGGCGCCTTTGCCAAGTCCGAACCCAACCGGGAAACTGCGAACTTACAATATCACGTCCAGCCCCTGAGCACAGACAAACTAGGCGAGGATTTGCACCCTTTTGAAGCGTTCACTGCCTCGGTCTGTAATTTGCGACCCGAGAGCCGGGGCAGCATTCATATCAATAGCTCTGATGCCCTGCACCAGCCATCTATTCAGCCTAACTATCTTTCAACCAAAAGTGATCGTAGAGTAGCTGCGGACGCGATACGTCTAACCCGAAAAATCTGTGCTGCGCCAGGGCTAGCGCCTTATAAGCCAGTAGAATTCCGGCCAGGATGGAAAATTGGTAATGACGAAGAAAGCCTAGTCGAGGCGGCTGGCAAGCTAGCAACTACTATCTTTCATCCGGTTGGCACCTGCCGAATGGGTCAAGATGACCGGGCAGTTGTTGATGATCGGTTGCGTGTCCATGGCATTGATAACTTGCGTGTAGTCGATGCATCCATTATGCCTACCATTACGTCCGGCAATACCAACTCGCCAGTCATCATGATCGCAGAAAAGGCGGCTGAGATGATCATCCGTGACGGACACTAGAATGGTTGACCTACTGCAACCAAGAGCTAATCATTCCGACAATGCTTAGTTTGCCAAAAATTCTTTTGCTTTTAGCCGTAGTGGCGGGTGTATTTTTGGTCTCAAAAATTCTGCGTGACAAATCGAAATTGTCTTCGAGCAGTGATAAAGGAAACACCAAAACCGCTACTCTAGACCTAAATTCCTGTGTAGTATGCGGCAATTATGTAGCAACTGACAGTGGCAGTTGTGAGCGAGACGATTGCCCCATTGCCAAGGGCTGATGGGGTGACTAGGTTGCGCTGAATTTCATAACATGGAAACAGTAGGCCATGACCGGCACACCAACATTTAATATTAAAACATTCCAGGGTCTAATTTTAGCACTGCAGAATTATTGGTCCGAACAGGGCTGCATAATCCTACAGCCATACGATATGGAGGTGGGCGCAGGGACTTTTCATTGGGCGACAACCCTGAGAGCCCTTGGCAGCAAGAGTTGGAATGCGGCCTATGTGCAGCCATCACGCCGGCCCACCGACGGACGCTATGGCGAAAATCCCAACCGCTTGCAACATTATTATCAGTTCCAGGTCATTATGAAGCCTTCACCCCCCGATTTTCAGGATTTATATTTGGACAGCCTCGCCGAAATTGGCCTTGATGCTGCCTTTCATGATATCCGATTTGTCGAGGACGATTGGGAAAGCCCTACCCTGGGCGCTTGGGGCTTAGGCTGGGAGGTTTGGTGCGACGGCATGGAAGTCAGCCAGTTTACCTATTTTCAGCAGGTCGGTGGATTTGACTGCAACCCTGTATCCGGTGAATTAACTTATGGATTAGAGCGCTTGGCAATGTATGTCCAGGGCGTAGACCATTTCCAACAACTAGCTTGGAACGAACCCGGCACTTCCAGCTCAAAATCTTACGCCGATATTTACCTAGCAGCAGAACAGCAGTTCTCTTCATACAATTTCAATCATGCGAACACAGAAATTCTATTCCGACATTTTTCCGATGCTGATACCGAGTGCGCAAAACTTGTTGGCTCGAATTTGCCCTTGCCAGCCTACGACCAATGTATAAAAGCATCACACATATTTAATCTACTGGAAGCCCGTGGCATGATTTCAGTGACGGAACGAGCTGCCTATATCAGCCGAGTGCGCGATCTCGCCAAAAGTTGCGCGGCTGCCTATCTTGCAACCGAAGGCGAACTTGACGAGGAATTGGCCTAAAATGGCAGATCTATTACTGGAGCTGTTTGGTGAGGAAATGCCCGCCGGCATGCAGAGTCGCGCTGCAAGCGACCTTAAGCGCCTTGTTTGCGATGCTTTGCAGGAGGCAAATTTGCAATTCAAGACAGCAAAAGCCTATGTTACTCCTCGGCGATTAGCTCTTCAAATTAATGGCATACCAACAGCACAACCCGATATCGAAGAAGAAACTCGCGGTCCGAAAATAGACGCGCCCGACAAGGCCGTCCAAGGCTTTCTGAAACGAAACGGCGTTAGTCGAGACCAATGTGAGGAACGGCAACTAGCGAGGGGGATCTTTCTTTTTGCAGTCAAAAAAAACAAAGGCAGGCAAACAATTGAAATTTTAGAAAAAATGCTGCCTAAAGCTTTTTCCGACATGCCCTGGCCAAAATCAATGCGGTGGGGCAGCGGCGCCACTCGTTGGATCAGGCCTCTACATTCTATAATAGTGCTGCTTGACGGCGCAGTCGTACCCTTAAAATTTGGTGGGATCACTAGCGGAGCTCAAACGCAAGGGCACCGAATCCACGCTCCAAAGTCGTTCGACGTGGAGAGCTTCGCGGATTATCGCGAAAAATTGGCAGCCGCAAAAGTTATCATCGACGCGGAAGAAAGGCGGAAAATAATTTTGGTGGAGGCTAAGAAACTAGCCCGATCAGCCGGATTGACTCTGGTAGAAGATGATAACCTGGTCACCGAGATTGCCGGACTAGTCGAATGGCCCGTGCCTATGTTGGGACGATTTGACAAACGGTTCCTGGACATCCCTTCAGAGGTTCTAGTCACCACTATGACGAAAAACCAAAAATTCCTCTCCGTACGCGATGCCGCTGGCAACCTTTCACCACATTTTGTCACCGTAGCAAATCTGGAAACAC
>CAZSWX010000344.1:0-2732 GCA_964610865.1 uncultured Enterobacteriaceae bacterium | reverse complement strand
TCGCCAGGTAGGCGAGGCTTGCTTCGGAAAATGTCTGTTTGCATTTTTGGAGGTAACCGGGGTTCCTCCCACCGAAGAGAACGGTCTCGTGATTCCCCTGTATACAATGGGCTCCTGCTCTTTTTAAGATTTCGACTGTTTTCGGGCAGAAACGATATTCACTTATTGAATCACCTGCACAGAGGAGCAACTCGCAAGCGGGCATGTCGTCTAGCGCTAGCTGTAGCGCCCGTGCGTCTGCGTGTATATCCGAAACGATAGCGATTTTCATCGGTTCCTTCGCGACTTGACCTTTTCGACTGTGGTTACCTCTAATGTTTAATGTTCGAACACTTTCCTTGCAAGAGGCAGGGGCAACGATATCGCCCGATGCCATCATCGAGAGTAGGTCTGGCGTTAAACAAAATCGAGCGTCGGAATCATTATCGGTCAGCAAGAGAAGCTAGACGCCTCAATGCGTTCTTTCGGCAATAACAAGCTGCCAATCTGAAAGGGTAAAGAACACGATAATGCCACTAAATGAATAAGAAGTTCGCTGACGACGAGTTCTTCCGCTTCGCGATCCCTTTCTCCCTTTGCAAGGGTGATGCTATGGACCTTACCGGCCCTGGCAGAGGCTACGGCTATATGAGCACGATGCATCCCTTTTTTTGGTCGGTTGGTAGCCAGCGAAGCTGTACAAGACACACCTAATACAGATGGGTTGGCAGATAAACGTGTGGCCCTTCGAAGCGCAGCCTGGGCCATCGCCACCGCAGTGGCCTCGCAAACGGCTTGTTCCACTCGACTACCCAAGTACTCCGTTAATGAGGCCTCGCTGTAAGGCACTAACGCTTCCAAAATGGTATGTGACGCGCCTGGAACGCCAAGAAGATCTGCCAGCGCTTGCGTACCCCCCCCAGTGACGGCGACAACCAACTCCGTGTCGGTCTTGTGTATAAGACTTATTAGGTCCTGTAGGTGCGGCTTCATAGGACTAGAGTTCCAGGATGTTACGTGCGTCTTCGGAAGTTGCTACGGTGTGTCCCATGTCTGATATGGTTTTTACTGCGCGTTCGACCAGCTGAGGGTTTGTGGGCTGGCCATCTCGCGCATAGTGGTGGTCTTCTAGCCCGAGCCGAACGTGGCCCCCATGGGAAATTACTTGGTTCAAGAAAGGCAGATTATCGCCTCCAAGCGTAGCAGCGAACCAGTTGCAACGCACACCCTTTACCATATCCAAATAGGCCTCCAGGCTTTTTGCGGAAGGTGGTAAACCGAAGGGGAGTTCAGGTCCACCGAAGTAGAATTTGAGCAGCAGAGGTTCCTCTATGAGGCCCTGGTCCAGGAACACCAGAGAGGCCCGGAGAAAGCTCGGATCAAAGATCTGGAGTGTCGGCCTAAGGCCTAGTTTGCGCGATTGTTCTAAAAAGTATCGATTGGCCTGGTACGAATTTTTATAGATGAAACCGTCGCCTGTTATCTGTTTGGTCTGTGCATTGTAGGAGACGAGGTTTACCGAGCCCGGGTCGGCCCAACCCATGTCGGGTTTCGTGTCTGGACTCTTAGCGAGTTCAACAAAATGTGCGAAGCGTTCGATTGGGTTATCGCCGAAGGGAAAGGTTGGCCAAAGCAGCGCATCACACTCAGCGCGCGTTTTCCGGAATACTTCCTTATAGTAAGAGACATTTTGGACCCACTCTCCGGTAGTTGATTCCCGGACGTGAAAGTGGATGGCGGCGGCGCCCGCGCGACAAGTCGCTATAGCGTCCTTTGTTATTTCCTCGGGGCTATACGCGATGTGGGGATTATTGGCTTTATCAGAATTGCCGTTAATGGCGGCTTCTATAATTATCTTGGTCATCGGTTCCTCCAATTCTCAGCCCGTTTCACCGTGTCGCGAGACTCTCATTAATACCGGTTTTTAAAACTGGATATGTCTATGAGAGACCCAGGTCTAGTAAGTGTTGATGCGGGGGTTTTCTTGTCAGCACTTATAAGCGAACAGGCACTCCACGCTGGTTCAGATACTTTTTGCACTCGGCAATCGTATGATCTCTGTAATGAAAAATCGATGCGGCAAGAGCCGCGTCGGCTTTACCCGAGGTCAGTCCTTCATGAATATCGCGTAAACTCCCGACCCCACCGGAGGCAATAACCGGGACTGTGAGTGCCTCAGAAATAGCGCGCGTGAGTCTAATGTCGTAGCCGGTTTTAGTCCCGTCGCGATCCATGCTGGTGAGAAGTATTTCCCCGCAGCCGTAGCCTTGCATACGTAACGCCCAATTCACGACATCTATGCCGGTTGGTGTTCTACCTCCGTGTGTGTACACTTCCCAACGATGCGGTTGCGATGCGGTGGCGAGTTTGGCGTCAATTGCTACGACGACACACTGGCTGCCGAATTGGTGGGCTGCCTCTTTGACAAGGGCGGGTCGCTCTACGGCAGCAGTGTTGATGGAGACTTTGTCCGCCCCGGCGCCGAGCAGACGTTGGATGTCCTCGGTCGAACGTACACCACCCCCAACAGTTAGTGGCATGAAGACAGTCTCTGCGGTTCTGCTCACCACATCTAACATAATGTCGCGTTTATCGCTGGACGCAGTAATATCGAGGAATGTTAATTCGTCTGCTCCCTCGGAATCGTAACGTTGTGCGGCTTCTACAGGGTCGCCCGCATCACGCAGCCCAACGAAATTGACTCCTTTCACGACGCGGCCGTCCTTCACGTCCAGGCACGGTATAATGCGTTT
>CAZSWX010000343.1:0-2736 GCA_964610865.1 uncultured Enterobacteriaceae bacterium | reverse complement strand
ATGTTACTCACTTGGACGGAGCAGCGTTGTCGGGTGAGGTCGTTGATGCGTGACCGGCTATAGATTTTGTGGCCTCGTTGCGCTTCTCTTCTGTAAGGTGCTACTCCTTTGCAGCTCTTATCGTCCGTTTGGTTTAAGCTAGTTATGAGTCTGGCGGTACTAACCGGCCTTTTGTACACCGCAGATATCAAACAGTTTGTATTCCAGTTGAAGTCGGCTCGGTTGGACTACCTTTTATTAGCTTTTGTCGGATATTTGCTTGGACAATTTGTGAGTGCCTGCAAGTGGCGTCTGATTGCCGTACCATTCGGTTTTCCAGACTCCCTTAAGACCTTTGTGTCCTACTACTTTGCGGGCATGTACCTAAATCTGGTGGGCCCAAGTATTATTGTCGGGGACGTTGGACGTGGCTATCTCCTGGCCACAGGCAAGACGCGTCTGGTTGCCTCGTTGCAAACTGTGGTGATCGACCGAGTTGTTGGACTGGTGATGCTCGTTTGGGTGAATGCGGCCGGATTCCTTGCATTTGGTTCCAGTGTTTTTCCTCGTGTCTTGTATTACTGGACGGTCTTTGGTGCTGTTGCGAGCTGTCTTTTTTGGTGGGTTTTACCTTGCTTGGTTCGGAATGTGTTCTTTCCAGAGGGCTCGTTGCGTCGTTTTACTGAACGAGTAATTCTTCTTTTTGGACAAAATCCGGGGTTGTTATGCCGGGTATGCGTTGTTTCAGTGCTTTTTCATATGTTTCAGATATTGTTACAGTGGGTGGTTGCGCGTTCATTAGGGTTAGAGATCCCGCTTTGGTTCTTAGTGCTCTTCATCCCAGCGGTGCAGATTGTAAGCATGTTCCCCGTTAGTTTTGCAGGGTTAGGGGTACGTGAAGCGGGATATGTTGTAGGCCTGTCTTTGTGGGGAATAGGCCGCGACGAAGCCTTTGCCTACGGACTAGTATGGAGTGGCCTTGTCATAGGGGCTAACCTTCTTGGAGGAGTTGCATGGGGATTCTTGCCAAAGTCCGGGCTGCTACCTGCAAATTCAAAAAAACGTCTTTAGTTTTTGAATCGTCTGCTCTCTCTCGGCTCCAACAGAAATCATGCTAATAGGCACGGCCACTATTTCCTCGATGCGTTCGACATACCTGCGTGCTTGTTTTGGGAGGGCATGCAAAGTCCGAGCATGATTAAGTGGCTCTTCCCAACCGGGAAGCTCTTCGTAGATGGGGGTGGCGTTTGCCAGGATGCGAGCGCTTGCCGGAAGTTCTTGGTATTCCTTTCCGCCGTATTCGTAACCAGTGCAAATTTTAATCGTTGGGAGACCACTAAGGACATCTATCTTTGTTAGGGCCATGGAGTTTAAACCATTTAACCTGGCTGCTGTTCTCACTACGACGGCATCAAACCAGCCGCACCTTCTGGGACGCCCAGTAACGGTACCGAATTCTTTCCCGGCGGTCCGTAGTTTCTCGCCTTGCGGGCCTTTGTCTTCCGTTGGAAATGGGCCGCCGCCCACTCGAGTCGTGTAAGCCTTGGAAATGCCAAGTACGCTATCGATTTGTTGAGGAGCAATCCCTGCCCCGGTACAAACCGCACCCGCAATTGTGTTCGACGACGTCACGTAAGGATAGGTCCCGTGGTCGATATCGAGCATCGTTCCTTGAGCACCTTCAAACAGCACCTTTTTTTTATTTTGGATCGCATTATGGAGGTATCTCGATGTGTTGGTCATGTACGGAGCGATTTGGTCGGTAATTTGCTCGAGGTTATTTAGTACAGTGTCGTAGTTTAGAGGGGTGTCTTGCAAGACATGGCGGAGATAGGCGTTTCTTTCCTCAATATTCTGTTTCAATTTGGCTGGGAACATCGATTCATCAATTAAATCGACGAGGCGGATCCCGACGCGTGCCATCTTGTCCTCGTAGGTTGGCCCAATTCCCCTGCCTGTCGTCCCTATTTTTGCGTCGCCTCTAAGCCGTTCGCGCGCGAGGTCTATTGCCTGATGATAAGGCATTATGATGTGCGCACTTTCGCTAATTTTGAGCGAGCCTGCCTCCGTCAAATGCCCTGCCTTTTTTAGGTCGGCAATCTCTTCCACGAGAACATGGGGATTGATCACGACACCGTTTCCGATAACACAGACGGTGCCGTCGTGTAGCGCACCGGAAGGGATCAATCGTACGATGGTTTTTTTGCCGTCTACAACTAGAGTGTGCCCCGCGTTATTTCCTCCCTGGAACCGGACAACTACATCGGCTTCCGTCGAGAGAAGGTCGACTACTTTCCCCTTTCCTTCATCACCCCACTGAACCCCTACGACTACGAGTGTGCTCATGACGGTCGAATTCCTTCTGGTATAAGTTCACAACCGGATCAACTGGGCCGTGATGATGGGGTCTAGTTTGCGGAGCTCGTCAAGTACTTTTGGCGAAACATGATCGTCGACGTGAATCAAAGAAATCGCCTCCCCACCTATGTTTTCGCGTCCGAGTTCCAGACCAGCAATATTGATCTCTAATTTTCCGAGGAGCGTACCGACGAGCCCCACGACACCGGGCACGTCCGTATTGTGAAGCATTAGAACTGTTCCTTCAGGCACGGCTTCGAGATGAAAATCGTTCACGCGTACCAGACGCACAGCCTTATTACTAAAAACTGCCCCCGTTGCTTTGTTTTCACTCTTGTCGCTAGTCAGGGTTACACTGACCGAATTGAGGAAATCACTTGGGGCGTTACTTCTTGCTTC
>CAZSWX010000342.1:0-2741 GCA_964610865.1 uncultured Enterobacteriaceae bacterium | reverse complement strand
TCAAGACCTTCGCGCGGAGTGGGGCACGGCGTCGAATGAGGCAGGAAGCGCACCTCTCCATGAAGGCCATGCGCATTCGTGATGCGGCCAATCTCAATATGCCTGGCCGCATTCGTTCTAATCTTTTTCTTCGACGATCTCGAGAACAACTTTTCGGTTAGTCCGTGAAGCGGCAGCATTGAGCAAAGTCCGAATGGATTTGGCGGTGCGTCCTTGCTTGCCGATAATGCGACCGAGATCTTCCTTTGCTACGCGAAGTTCAAGAATGGCCGCGGTTTCCCCTTGGATCTCAGTGACATCTACTTGTTCCGGGCTGTTCACCAGGGACTTCGCTAAGTACTCTACAAGGTCCTTCATGGCATTCTCCCCATACAAGATTAGGATACAGGGGCATCCCCTACCTTTTTGATGAGTCGTGCAACTGTCTCCGTTGGTTTTGCCCCATTATTCAGCCACTTCGTCAACTTGTCTTGTTTGATTTCTATAAACGCGGGATCTTTCGTTGGATCATACGAACCTACACGATCCAAAAACCGCCCGTCTCGCGGTGCGCGAGAGTCCGCAACGACTATACGATAGTACGGTCGTTTTTTTGCTCCATGCCGAGCTAATCGAATTTTTACCATAATCTTTTAATTTCCCCAGGCCGGGAGGGACAATCTTTTTTTCAACTTCTTTCCTCCACCGGCGCCGGATAGCCTCCTCATCATCTTTTTTGCTCCAAGGTACTGCTTCAGGAATCGATTGACTTCGGCGACAGAGGTGCCGCTTCCTTTAGCGATGCGTTTTCTTCGGCTGCCGTTAAGCAACTCGGGTTTCTTTTTTTCTGCCTTTGTCATCGAACCGACGATTGCCTCGACCCGTTTGAACTGTTTCTCCGCACCTTCCATGTCCGTGCCACCCACCATTTTTTTTGCGCCAGGGATTAACGTAACCAGATCTGTGATCGATCCCATTTTCTTTACCATGCGCATCTGGTCTTGAAAATCTTCCAACGTGAACTGGTTTTTTTTAAACTTCTTCTCAAGCTGTTCGGCTTGTTCCTGATCGTAAACCTTTTCTGCCTTCTCAACTAAGGAAAGGACGTCACCCATCCCTAGGATACGAGATGCTATTCGATCGGGATGAAACGGCTCGAGCGCGTCGAGTTTTTCGCCGGTTCCCGCGAAGAAGATTGGTTTGCCGATGACCGAACGCAGGGAAAGTGCGGCGCCACCGCGTGCATCGCCTTCTATCTTAGTAAGTATTATACCGTCTATTGCTATTCGGTTGTGAAACCCTGCTGCTACTTCTACAGCTTGTTGTCCGGTCATAGCGTCAGCTATGAGTAATGTTAAATGTGGTTGGACGACTGTCTTGAGGCGTTCTAAATCCTCCATTAATTCGTTGTCAACCTGAAGGCGCCCCGCCGTGTCCACGACAACGATGTCACTACCGGACTTTCGTGCCTCTTCGATTCCTGCCTGTGCCACGCTCACAGCCGATTGCTGTGAGCTGATTAGCGTAGGAAATACAGGCACGTCGATTTCGTTGCCGAGACGTTTCAGTTGTTCCACCGCAGCAGGGCGGAATGTATCCGCCGGCACTAGATAAGGTCGGCGTTTTTTCTCCACCTTAAGGTGTCGTGCCAGTTTTGCTGCGGTAGTCGTTTTTCCCGACCCGTTTAGACCGACGAGAAGTATTTTCACGGGTGAAGGGAACGATAGGTCGAGCTCGGCTTGTTCTCCTCCCAAAAGGTTTACGAGTTCCTGATTAACAATCTTTACGAGTTGTTGACCGGGGGAAAGGCTTTTGAGGACATCCTCGCCTAACGCCTCTGTTTTGATTTTCTCCGTGAATTCTTTAACTACGCGAAAATTAACGTCCGCCTCTAGGAGAGCCAAGCGGACTTCTCGCAGTGCTTCCTCGACGTTATTTTCCGTCAGTTTGGTGTGGCCGCGCACACGACGCAGCACTTCATCAAGCTTTTCGCCTAGCGCTTCAAACATATTACTTCACGAAACTTTGCGGAGCCTTCCCCACATACAGAAACGGGATTAGAAAGTCAATCAATTCTAATAGGTCTTACGCGCATCCTCACTTTGAATGCGCAATGCCGTTTTGCTTGCGCCATGTTTCGAAATCCGTTAGCTCTGGGATATGCGCATGAAACAGAAGAAATTCATCGTCGGCACAATGGCGATAGTCATCGCCGTCGGCTATTTAATCTACACGGGCATTCAGGAGACGAAGGTATACTATTTTACCGCGGATGAGTTTCTTGTTAAACGTCAAGAACTTGCCGATGAAGACATACGTGTAGCTGGTAGGGTGAAAGGCGGGTCAATTGATTGGAACCCGAGAACGCTGCAACTTTCTTTCGTGCTCGGTCCGATAGAAGCGGGTTCGCGCGACGATAACGCTACGGTGGAAGGTATTCCCGTAAGTTATAAGGGTATCTTACCTGATATGTTTGCCGAAGGTCGCGATGTCATAGTTGAGGGCCTGTACACCGAAAAGGAAAGCCTTGTTGCATCGACCATAATGACCAGTTGTCCCTCGAAATATGAACCTGACATTGAGGCTGAACTCCGAGCGAGCTAGCTGAACAAATAGCGAAAACAATCTAAGATGCCTGTGAGTTTCGGTAACACGTTGAAATCGCCGTCGAGACTTTCCCGGTTGTAGTTTCAGGCAAGGATAAAGTAACTTGTATGACACATTTAGGCACACTTTCCCTCTATCTTGCCGCGCTCTTGTCC
>CAZSWX010000341.1:0-2758 GCA_964610865.1 uncultured Enterobacteriaceae bacterium | reverse complement strand
AATAAACTTTGGGATTTGGTTTGAGGATGCTAGCATATTCTTTACGCAAGAGTGTCAGCGTCTTTGTCTCGGGGATATCTTCAAGCAGGGCCCGAATCGAGGCTACGTCGGTGCCCCTTTGGTATTTGCGAGCGGCTTCGATTTTAGGCATACACGGTGTCTATAAGAACGCTCTATCCGGCATTGTCAAGTAGAGTTGGAGAAAATGAGAGGGGAAGCTATTTAACGAACGACGTTATTTCTGCTAAAACTTGTATAAGAGGAACGTTGCCTCTTGGTTAAAATAGGTAAATCTGTTATCTAGCGTCCGGGTTTAGCGTGTTTTGATGTCTGATCTGAATAATCTAGGTAAAACACCGACTGTGCCGTCGGTGAAGGCGGGTGCCCGTGTACTTGTTACGGGCGGTACGGGTTTCATCGGGTCCCACCTTGTGGATGCGCTCGTACAAGAAGGTGTTCACCCGCGCGTATTGGTACGCGACAGAAGCAACACAACCAGATTGCGGAAGCAAAGAGTGGAATTGATCCAGGGGTCTTTAGGGGATCTGAAGAGTCTGAAATTGGCGGTTTCGGGTGTTGAAGTGGTGTATCATGCGGCAGCTGCAACGAAAGCGCCGCGGGAAAATGCCTACATGCGCGCAAACGTAGAAGGTACTCAGAATCTTGTTAGAGCGATGCGGGAATCTTCACCAAGTCCGCGCCGGCTAGTCTATCTTAGTTCTCTTGCGGCGGCGGGGCCGTCCGTGAATGGCGTTCCGGTCGGAGTAAGTGATAAACCGCATCCAATAACCGCCTACGGACGAAGCAAGCTTCTTGCGGAACAAGTTTGTGAGGAGGCCGGCGATTCGTTCGACGTCGTGACACTTCGTGCGCCTGTTGTCTATGGCCCGCGAGAGAAAGACTTCCTTTTGCTGTTTCGGCTGGCAGCTCGGGGGCTCCTGCTCTCGCCGGCGGGACCAGAGAGATTGATACAACTGATTCACGTTTCAGATTTGGTGAAAGCGCTGGTGAGCGCCGGATCAGCACCGGGTGCGACGGGGATCTATCACGTGGCAGAATCCCGGTCATATTGCTGGACTGAAGTGGCAGATTGTATTAGCCGGGCCGTTGGGCGGTCTGTCCGGACAGTGCGGGTTCCTCCGGTTATGGTACATGTTCTAGCCGCACTCAGTGAGATGGCCGCGCTAATCCGTGGCAAAACCACTATATTAAATCGGGAGAAAGTTAAAGAGTTGTTAGCTCCCAATTGGCTCTGCGAAACCGGACTTGCAAAACGAGAACTAGGATTTGAAGCGAGGATCCCCATTGCAGCTGGATTCGCTGAGACGGCGGCATGGTACAAACAAGAGACATGGTTATAGCGAGAACCGTCATTGGGGTTGGAGGATTGTGTTGAAACCGGGACCGCAACATGTCGTGGATACTGACAATCGAGGATGTCACGGAGAGAGGGGGACGGGATGAACCTTTTCGAGAAATGTGCTCGCTTTACGCGCGCTCGAGAGGCTCAGGCTACAGGTTACTATCCATTTTTTACGCCGATTGAATCTTCCGAGGGGACCGAAGTCGTCGTGCGGGGAGAAACCAAGGTGATGATGGGTTCGAACAACTACCTTGGGCTTACCCACCATCCTAGGGTCCTGGCGGCTGCAGAAGCTGCCCTTCGGCGATATGGTAGCGGTTGTACAGGCAGTCGTTTCTTGAATGGCACGCTTGATATGCACGATGAGCTGGAAGAGCGGTTGGCGAGATTTCTGCACAAAGAAGCCTCGCTTGTTTTTAGTACGGGGTATCAGACAAATCTTGGAATACTTGCGACGCTAATTGGGAAGGGCGATTACCTCTATCTAGACAAGCTGGATCATGCGAGCGCGGTAGATGGGTCGCAGCTCGCCCACGGCACGGTGCTGCGCTATCCACACGGCGACCTGGAGACGCTGGAGCAACAATTGGAAAAGACGCCGACGAATGCCGGAAAACTAATAGTCACTGATGGCATCTTTTCCATGGAGGGGGACATAGCAGACCTCCCGAATTTGGTGCGCCTGGCCAAGAAATATAATGCGGAGATTATGGTGGACGATGCTCATTCTTTCGGAGTGTTAGGCAAAGAAGGGGCGGGAACTGCACAGCACTTTGACGTTGAGGAAGATGTCGGTCTTATAATGTCATCCTTTTCCAAGTCGCTTGCCGCTATTGGGGGAGTGGTTGCGGGTCCTGAACCCGTGATTCACTATCTGAAGCATCACGCACGGTCCCTCATATTTAGTGCGAGTATGCCGCCCGCGTCGGTCGCTACTGTACTAACAGCGCTGGACATTATTGAACAAGAACCAGAGCGCCGAGATGCACTCTGGCGGAACACGCACCGTATGCAAGACGGGTTGAAGAGCCTTGGCTATGACCTTGGGACCAGCGATACACCGGTTATACCAATAATAGTTGGAGATATGTGGCTAATGGGCATGATTTGGAAGGAATTGTTCGATTCGGGGGTTTTTACGAACCCTGTAATTCCCCCGGCGGTTCCGGAAAATTCCTGTAGAATTAGGATCTCGATGATGGCCACACACACCGACGACCAGATAGATTTTGTCTTGGATGTGTTTGCGCGTATTCGGCCGCATATTCAGCTAGAAAAGGTTGCGGTCTAAGACGATCAGCTATTTTAGGGAACCTGTGTTTCCCGCGTCGCTCTGAAGTGTCATGTCGAGAGATTTTCTGGTCAGTCGTGTCAGGGGAAGACGGGCATTGGACC
>CAZSWX010000340.1:0-2764 GCA_964610865.1 uncultured Enterobacteriaceae bacterium | reverse complement strand
TGTCCTCGACGGTGACGGCGGCAGCAACGATATCGCGGTCTTTGACGGTGGCTGGGGCGATTATACGGTTGCCGTTACCAACGGTGCCCTGACGGTGACGCATACGGCGGACGGTGATGTCGATACCCTTTACGGCGTCGAGACGCTGCGCTTCGATGATATCGATCATACGGCTGCTGACCTGGGGGCGGATATAAGTTTCCGTGCCAATGCCAACGTGACCGCCGGCGACGGTAACGATTCACTTGCCAGTAGCGCGGATGTAGCTCAATGGGCAAGCGCTGCCACAGCAACAAACACATATAACAGCAGCAGCTATGCCACGCACCAGGCAACGGGTGCACCTAACCAGTCTCAATACAAGTATACCAAATCTTGGATGTCGAATAACGATACCGGAGCGCAATGGTTAGAGGTAACGTACGACACGGCGGTGTATGCGACAGGCCTGAACATTTACGAATCCCACGGAAGCGGCATGGTAACGAGTGTCGATCTGTTAGATGACAGCGGGTCTTACCATAAGATCTGGAGTGGTACCGACACGACGCCACGGCTAACCTGGAACGCCCAACTTGGACTAGAGAACCAATTCGTTCTGAACTTTGATGCAACATCGTATTTGGTCGATGGCATCCGCATCCACATTAATAGCGATGGCGTCTACAACTCAATTGATGCCGTCCAACTGTATGGCGATAACACCTCTGGTGCCGATTATGGCTCCCTCATCACGGTCGACACGTTTGATATGGGCTCCCCGGGTGCGGCGCTTTCACCGAGCGGCGTTACGACGACAACGCAACAACAAGGTGCGGGTCAACAGGCGGCGTCCGATGCATCGGTAGTGACGGCGCAGCAGGATGCGGTAGCGGAATTGGCGGCACAGACCGCATCGCAAAGCGGCAGCCAGAGCGCGACAGCAACAACTACGAACACGTCCACGACCCAGACGGTGGGGTACTCGTCCGAGACGTTGGGGGAATTCCATGCCAGTCAGACATCGACGATAGGATATCAGGTAAATTCCTCCGTTACCGGGCTCGCCAATGGCGGGTATGTGGTCACCTGGGATTCTCCGGATGGCAGCCATGAAGGCATTTACGGCCAGTTGTACGGCCCCTCAGGCATCGCCTTGGGCAGCCAGTTCCATATCAGTACCGAGACCTACCGAGACCAGGAGCGGCCACAGGTAACGGCGCTCGAAGACGGCGGTTTCGTGGTTGTCTGGGCGTCCGATTACCAGGATTCCGGTTCAACCTGGGGTGTTTATGGTCAACGGTTCGATGCCAGCGGCGCCGATGTTGGCGATGAGTTCCTGGTCAATACGTATACTGGAGGGGAACAATACTATCCATCGGTTGCGGCACACGGCGACGGTTTCATCGTCACCTGGCGTGATGACGACGGTACCAGCGGTTCGCGCAGCGGCTCCGGTATTGACGTCTTTGCCAAGATCTTCACCACCAACGATGGCACGACCCCGGTCGACACACCGATTACCAAGGTCGATGAGTTCCTGGTCAACACCGAGAACAAGATCGGCTTCCAGTAGGTGCCTACGGTGACCGGGCTCGATGACGGCGGCTTCGTCATTATCTGGATGGATACGGACGGCGCAAACAACGTTTCGGGTGGAAGCAGCCATGACGTCTTCGGTCAGCGCTACGACGCGGCCGGTGCCGAGGTCGGTTCCGAGTTTGTCGTTAACACCTATAAGGGGGACAAACAGCAGGATCCGGAAGTTGCAGCGATTACCGACGGCTTCGTCGTTACCTGGGAAGAACAAGACGGTCATGACGGCGGCCGGACCGGTTACCATGATGATATCTACGCTAAGGTATTTACGATCAAAGGAACGGACGGTAGTGCGCTTACGACACCGGCGACAAAAGTCGAGGCGTTCCTGGTCAACGACAGTTACGATACGAGCAGTAACAATTCTTACACCGGCCACCAGTACAATCCGTCGGTAACGAGCCTCAAGAACGGCAACTTTGTCATTGCCTGGCAAGATGACAGCGGTGCTAACAACCCGGCGGGTGGCTCCGGTATCGACATCTTCGGTCAAATCTATACGCCGGACGGCACCAAGGTTACGTCGTCTTACGAGGCCGAGTCCGATAGCTGGATGTCCGGCTTTAGTGATAACAAGCCGACGAGCAGCAGCGATACGGATGTCGGCAGCTCTGCGGTTGCGACGGATGTGATGGTGCAGATCAACGGTGCCGACACGGCGGTTGATATTTATTCCTATAGCTACACCCATAACAACGTTGCCCAGGATATTCTGGTTGCGTTTGACCGTAATGACGGCAGCTTCGCGTCCGCATTGAGCGCCCAGACCGAGTTCCGGGCCAACACCTACATTTCGGGTAGTCAGTACGAGCCATCGGTTGCAGCCCTCGAAGATGGTGGCTTCATCGTCACTTGGGAAGACAGTGCCCAAGATGGTGATGGTTACGGTATCTACGGCCAGCGGTTTAATGCCAGCGGTCAACCGGCATCGCTGACCTCATACACTGGGACCGACGGCAATGATACGGAGACGCTGGCGAGTGCCAGCAACCTGTTAATCGACTTCGGCGGCGGCGTTGACAGCCTTACCCTAGGCGGTGGTGACGATGCGGTCATCGTTCGCAACATCGAGAACATCGATATGGGCGACGGCAATGACACCGTGACGGTCGCAGGTGCCCCGTTGTCTCCGCAGGTCAGCGCGATCACCTTGTCGGGGACGGTCGAGGATCTCTATACGGTTACG
>CAZSWX010000339.1:0-2764 GCA_964610865.1 uncultured Enterobacteriaceae bacterium | reverse complement strand
TAGAAAAGCTTAATCAATTTTACGGCGAAAGTCATATCCTCTGGGACGTGGACCTGTATATACCCAGGGGCTCTTGCACCTGCCTTATGGGCCGTAACGGAGTGGGGAAGACTACGCTTTTAAAGACGATAATGGGAACGTTGCCGGTTGCATCGGGCCACATTGAATTCGATGGTGCGAGCATTGACCGCCACACAACGGCGAGACGCGCACGCTCGGGCATCGGTTATGTGCCCCAGGGACGCGAAATATTCGCGCAACTCACAGTCGAGGAAAATTTGCGCATCGGGCTACCCGCTCGTCAGGACAAAAGCACCAGCATCCCAGAATCTGTATTTGAATTCTTTCCCGTGTTGGAGCAAATGTTGGGACGGCGTGGGGGAGACCTTTCTGGCGGGCAACAACAGCAGTTAGCTATCGGCCGCGCACTGGTCCTTGAACCGAAATTGCTAATTCTAGATGAGCCGACGGAAGGGATCCAACCAAACATCGTTCAAGAGATAGGGGAAATCCTACTGAAACTTAACAGAGCCGAGAATTTAACAATTCTTCTCGTGGAACAGAAGTTGCCATTCGCTCGGCGCGTCGCGGATGCGTTTGCAGTAATGGAAAAAGGGAGCGTCGTCGCAGAAGGCCCGATAGCGGACCTCACCGATGATATCGTGCGACAGCACCTTTCCGTTTAAAGTTTTTGCGTTTCATGGAGAGCGTCTATGCATTTCACACCCCACGAACAAGAAAAATTAATGATATACCTGGCGGCGCAATTGGCCAAAGAAAGGCAAGCCCGAGGACTTAAATTAAACTATCCTGAAGCCGTAGCTCTAATCACTAGTGCGATACTTGAAGGGGCAAGAGATGGACAGTCGGTTTCCCACCTCATGTCTTTCGGGGCGACAATCCTGAAGCGTAACGATGTTATGGACGGCATACCTGAGATGCTCGATCTGGTCCAAGTAGAGGCCACCTTTCCTGACGGCACAAAGCTGGTGAGTGTGCATCAGCCGATACGTTGAATGACTGGGAGGAATGGATGAGTCGCAGAATAGCTAGAAGACAATACGCCGAAATGTTCGGACCAACCGTCGGTGACCGAGTCCGTTTAGCAGATACCGACTTAATAGTCGAAATTGAGCGGGACTATACCCATTACGGCGACGAAGTCAAATTTGGAGGAGGGAAGGTCATTCGAGATGGGATGGGACAGTCCCCTGCGTGGACCTCAGCGGACGGTGCACCGGACTTGGTAATCACGAATGCCACAATCATCGATCACTGGGGCATCATAAAGGCTGATGTAGGGATCAAAAACGGACGGATCTGTGGCCTCGGCAAAGCGGGCAATCCACTGCTCATGGATGGCGTGTCTGAGGATCTGTGCATTGGTCCTAGCACGGAAATCCTCGCGGGGGAAGGAAAGATCTTGACGGCCGGGGGAATTGACGCCCACATACACTTCATTTGCCCCCAGCAAATAACGGAAGCATTGGCGTCCGGCATAACGACAATGTTTGGCGGCGGGACGGGACCGGCGACTGGGACAAACGCCACAACTTGTACGCCCGGACCTTGGAACATCGCGCGAATGCTTGAGTCCGTTGAATCTTTTCCTCTAAATATAGGTTTCCTTGGCAAAGGGAACGCGTCCAGACCAGAGGCCCTACGCGAGCAACTCGAGGCCGGTGCGATGGGTTTAAAGCTACACGAGGACTGGGGCTCCACCCCCACGGCGATAGATTGCGCTTTGTCTGTCGCCGACGAATACGACGTCCAGGTGGCGATACATACGGACACGCTGAACGAGACTGGCTTTGTGGAGGACACCATAGCTGCCTTCAAAGACCGGACCATTCACACCTATCACACGGAAGGCGCTGGCGGAGGACATGCACCTGACATCATTAAGGTTTGTGGATACCCAAATGTCCTCCCGTCTTCAACAAACCCCACTAGGCCCTTCACGGTCAACACTATAGAAGAGCACCTCGATATGTTGATGGTATGCCACCATCTGGACCCAAACGTCCCAGAGGACGTTTCCTTCGCAGAGTCCCGGATCCGGTCCGAAACAATCGCGGCAGAGGATATTCTCCACGACATCGGGGCGTTTAGTATGATGGCGTCTGACTCTCAAGCCATGGGCCGAGTGGGCGAGGTGATCCTCAGAACCTGGCAAACCGCACATAAAATGAAAGTGCAAAGGGGTCGTTTACCCGAAGAAGCGGGCGAAACGGATAATTTTCGCGTCAAACGGTATCTCTCCAAATATACTATCAATCCTGCATTGACACATGGGATTGCGCACGAAGTTGGCTCCATAGAAAAGGGGAAGCTCGCAGATTTAGTTCTTTGGGAGCCGAAATTCTTCGGCGTTAAGCCCGATTTAATACTCAAAGGAGGCTTTATCGCGTGGGCGGCTATGGGAGACCCAAATGCTTCTATTCCGACGCCACAGCCCGTGTTTGGTCGGCCCATGTTCGGTCATTTCGGCCGGGCACCGTCCTCGCTCGCGGTAAGTTTTGTGTCTCAGGCAGCATATGACAACGGTTTATCTGACCGTTTAGGGCTCACGAAGCGATTAGCGCCGGTGAAGGACTGCCGAGGTGTGAAGAAGACAGACTTGGTACACAACGACATCTTACCGCGTATCGAGGTAAACCCCGAGACCTATGAGGTAAAAGCCGACGGCCGTATCTTGACTTGTGAACCGGCAACGGTGCTTCCGTTATCTCAGAAATATTTTCTTTTTTAGTACTGCGCCCAT
>CAZSWX010000338.1:0-2765 GCA_964610865.1 uncultured Enterobacteriaceae bacterium | reverse complement strand
CTGCAAGACTTTTTTGCGCGACAACCATAGTTGCCTGGAACTGCGCATAGAAGAACAGGAATTCACCCGCCAGAGCCAGCGCAAACAGCAGAGCCGTTTGGGTAAGCCCAACAGGGTCCCCGTTTTGCATGTGCCAATCTACAGCGACCTTGAGCAAGTACGGCTGCGCCAACATGCACGCGGATGTTAGGGGAAGACACAATAGCGCTAGTGCAAACTGGCCACGATAGGGCTGAACGTAGTGCCACAAGCGTCTGAGAAGTTCGACGTCATACGTGTTTCCGAGATCTCTCTCGCGGCCCTCTTTCACAATTGAGCAAGCTCCTCTTCGAGAGCTTGATACTGAAACAGTTCTGTATACACGCCGTCCAATTCGACAAGTTGGCTATGAGTACCCATCTCCGCTATCTCTCCATTCTCAAGTACGACGATAAAATCAGCATCACGAACGGCAGACACTCTATGCGATATAACTAGAACCGTTTTTTCCGTAGTACTGTTTCGCAGAGCCTGCAAAATATTCCGTTCCGTTTCCATGTCGACGCTCGATAAAGCGTCGTCAAGGATCACAATTGGAGTATCCGGCAACAACGCCCGAGAGAGAGTAAGCCGTTGCTTCTGACCACCCGAGAGTGTCATTCCCCTCTCGCCAATAACCGTATCGTATGCCCTTGGGAATTCCTGTATTTCCTCAGCCACATTGGCTAGGGTCGCCGCTCCTCGAATAGCGTCCAGCTCGACATTTTCCTGCGAGAACGCGATATTGTCACTGATTCGCGTGGAAAACAAAAACGGATCCTGCGGAACATATCCAATATATTGCCTCAACTCCGCAAGGGTAAAACTTCTTATGTCACGGCTGTCAATCTTGATCGTACCAGCTGATACATCGAATAAACGCGGGAGTAAATTGACGAGAGTACTCTTACCCGCCCCCATCCTTCCAACTATAGCAACGGTCTTTCCGTGCGGAACCGTGAATGTGATATCTCTTAAAGCGTACCGGGACTGCTTTCTTGAGTCGGAAGGATCCGGACCTGTCCCAGGGCGCGTTTTTCCCTCTTTATCACTCTGCGCATAACTAAAGTCGACATGCTCGAAACGGATCTCCCCTTTTATAGGAGTCCCCACTTCTTCTTGGTTCCCATCCGAAATTTCGGGCAGAATACTCCACACAGCATCGAGTCGCAACATTGCCGCTTTACCCCTCTGGTATATAGAAATCAGCCAGCCCATAGCCATGGTAGGCCACGCCAGTAGGTGCAGATAGCCGATGAATGCAACCAAATCACCTAGACTGAGCGTCCCCTCGATGACTTTCAGGCCCCCGTACCACAAAACAACTAGCAAGCCGGTCCCGGATACACCCTTCATCAAAGGGGGAAACAAGCCGCGCACACGCGCGAGGGCCATGCTTTCAGCCTTGAACCTATCATTCAGCTTTGAGAACATCTCGTTTTGCCAAGCTTCACGCACATAGGCCCGAGTGACATGTATCCCGCTCACGCTCTCCTGGACCCGGCTAGACAAATCTGCCAACCCACTCTGCACGTTAAGCGTTTTCTGCATGAGCTGGCCGCTCATGTTCTTCACAAGGAGCAACATAAACGGATACGGTGCTAAAGCGAGGAGCGTCAGTACCGGGTCCATCGCGAGCATAGCGGTCATCGCATAGACGTAATAAAGGGGCGTGTTGAGAATGTTAATTATCCCCAAGCCTAGAAGTAGTCGGACTGCCGTAACATCGTTGACCAGACGAGACATTAGGTCACCGATCGGTTGTTTTTGGAAATATGAAAGGGAAAGGGTCTGTAAATGAACGAAGAGATCGTTGCGTAGATCGTATTCTATATCCCTGCCGACGTTGAAAATAAGAAACCGGGAAAACGTACGAACTATACCTAGCAAAATGGCCACAGCCACGATGATGGCGGCAGTCACATACACATCTCTCAACGGACGGCCCTGCTCGATACCCTCTATTGCGCGCTTCAAAAGCCAGGGGATTGACATCGCCAAGCTAGCAGTAAGTACCAAGCAGGCGATGCCGCGTAGATAACGGAACCGGTACTTGTAGATGTAACGCCACAGTCTTTCCATGTACTAGTTTCCAAATGCCGGTTCGGTCATCGACTCAAAGATTTTCTACCTGCTGGCCAATGGTTGATGCACCACATTCTCATGAGGAGCCCCACAACACACCACCAGACTATTGCTACTTCCGCGTCGCCCCAGTTATATTGAGTCAGCCCCCCTACGAAAAATCCAATACACGCGAGCCAAAGACCAAGTGTCAGACCTTTAAGAGAGTCGTCACTCTCTTTTTTGAAGGCTTGGCCGCCTAAAATTAGAATCCTTCCATTTAAAAAGACGAATGCAAGCAGACCCAGAAACCCCATGTCCACACTGACTTGCAGCACATTATTATGGGCATGGGCGTCCGTATCAGCTTCCGGATAACGCTCATAGAAATCTGCTCGATACCGCTTATAGTTACCAAATCCCCACCCCGTCACTGGCCTTTCCCGTATCATGTCAAGGTTCGCGCGCCAGATCTGGCTTCGACCTATGTTTGCACGCAAATCTACTATCGAAAGCGCACGTTCTCGCACACCCGGTCCCGCACCCAAAAATAACATTCCACATACGACGCCACAGCCGATAGCACTCCAAAACTGGCGTCGCGTGCTAAGGCACGCCAACACGAAAAGGACCACACTAAAAGCAACCCAGACCCCTCGCGTAAGAGAAAATAGAAGCGCCAG
>CAZSWX010000337.1:0-2779 GCA_964610865.1 uncultured Enterobacteriaceae bacterium | reverse complement strand
CAAGTAATCCGCTTCATGCCCGGGCAAACCAAACAGCCTTTACACCGAGACCGGCTTGTTTGGGGTAATTATCTCCAAGGACTTGAGCCTCAGCTTAATACCCTATGGGCTCTGACCGATTTCACACGTGACAACGGCGCAACTCGGGTTGCGCTGGGCAGCGCAGACTGGCCGAAGAGCCGGGAAGCTAAGGAGGAAGAGATTTCATATGCAGAAATGAACCGGGGTTCTGTCTTAGTGTACTCCGGGACAGTCGTGCATGGTGGGGGAGCGAACATAACGGACACCGACCGTGTCGGCTTGAATATTACATATTCTCTCGGTTGGCTAAGGCAGGAAGAAAACCAGTATTTGTCCTGCCCACCGGACATCGCCAAAAATTTAGATCCGGTCCTGCAGGAACTCCTAGGTTACACCATGATGAGTTATGCTCTGGGCTACTACAGCCACCCCGATAATGAAGACGGAGACCCGGGACCCTCTCCACCCGAATTCGCGCTAGGACGACGGCCTCGCAAGAAGCGGGGAGAATCTCAAAAACCGCGAGACCTAGAATCCGCCTAGGAGACGAATTTCATGGTGTTTCCAAGGTAGTGTAACCTCGGTCTTCGTACGGGAACCCATCCAATTCGAAATTTCGCCTATCATAGGGCAGGTGGCGATTAATATAATAGGCACGAATCTCCGATATTCGGGCGTCCCGGAAGACATACCATTCTGCACCTCGTATCATCTCTTTTGCCTTACTTGGAGCTACCCAGGACATCGTCCATTCTATGACGCATTGGCGTCCGTCAACAAGCGCGTGATCGCACGTCCACACCGCCTGAATCCGCGGTTGCATCTTGGCCCAATATTCGGCCAGATTTTGCGCTCCCCGGATCGGTGCATGATGGGTAAAATAATGTACCACGTCGTCAGTAAAAGTCTCCTTCATGAGTTCGACGTTGGCGGTACTGCAACCGCGATAGTATTTGTTGATCGTCTGCACGAAAGGATGTTGCTCAGACACTATTTCCCTCCTTGGTTTGCATCATTGCCACGAAAGAACCGAGACGGCGCCGTCCCTCCAAAATGACCGCTGCGTTTAGTAATACTAGCCGGCTCCGACGTGAACATCCACTTAAGCGGCCTTGGTTCAGTTTCGCGGGTAGCTCACGTCCTCCCCATTAGGTCTTTGGGGCAATTCCAAGTCCTGCACCTGATCTCTCAATTCGTCCAAAATCAAGTCCGGTACATACCGAGCGCACATCACCATACCGAAAACCGATATCAGGATTAGAGCAACAACTCCGACAATAAATCCCAGGCCCATTCTTACGCCCCTCAAGAAATCCGATGCCATACCGCAACTCCTTTATCACAACTGATAAATTCCCGGAATAGTTTGTGCCTCATCGCCGGACCACAATGAACTCCACGAGTCGGTCCGCCGGCTCGTACCTCGTTGCGATTCGGCGTTTCCACGTGGTAGAAGGCCGAATGCGCGGTCCACAATACATTCTCGCGATCGATCAGGGCACTACGAGTACTAGGGCAGTCATATTTAACGAGACGGGCCAACAAGTGGCCATAGCGCGACGAAAAATTGGCCAAAAATACCCACAACCAGGTTGGGTAGAACAGGACCCCGAAGAAATGTGGGCATCGGTGACATCTGTCGTCCAAGAGGTACTCACGAACGCCGGAACGTCAGCCACGAGTGTCGCCGGAGTTGGCATATCCAACCAGCGTGAAACGACAATTGTATGGGACCGAGAAACAGGCCGGCCAGTCCACAACGCTATCGTTTGGCAGGACCAGCGTACGGCGTCATGGTGCGCCACCCTTAGCCACGACGCCGGAACACTCTTGCAACAAAAAACTGGACTCGTAGTTAACCCCTATTTTTCCGCGAGTAAATTGCGGTGGCTACTAGATCATGTCCCGGCCTGCCAGCGAATGGCCGAGACTGGGCAACTCGCCTTCGGTACTGTTGATTCCTGGCTAATATGGAAAATGACGGCCGGGAAAAAACACGTCACGGATGTGACAAACGCGTCTCGGACCCTTTTATTCAATATCCACACGGGCACGTGGGATCCGGAATTGCTGGACATATTCTCCATTCCACCTAGCATGCTGCCGAACGTTTGTAGCTCCAGCCAGGTGTATGGCGAAGTTCACCCGGGCTTACTATCTGACCCGACCCCTGTGTGCGGTTTAGCAGGTGACCAGCAGGCCGCCTTGTTTGGCCAAATGTGCACCCGGCCAGGAACGGTGAAGAATACCTACGGCACTGGATGTTTTATGCTGATGCAGACTGGGACCAACCCGGTCGCCTCACAAAACAATTTGCTAACAACCCCGGCATGGCAGATTGGCCAGGAAACAAAATACGCCCTGGAAGGTAGTGTTTTCACAGCCGGTGCGGTCGTACAGTGGCTACAGGACAATCTAGGCCTTATCCCATCCGCCTCCAAGATAGAGACATTAGCCGCAACCGTTCCGAACACGGAAGGGGTATACTTCGTTCCGGCGTTTACAGGCCTTGGGGCCCCACACTGGGACCCGACCGCACGCGGAACAATCATTGGACTCTCCCAAACAAGTACCGCCGCCCACATTGCCCGTGCCGCCCTGGAAAGTATTGCTTATCAATCGGCAGATGTCCTCTCTGCGATGGAGTCCGACTCCGGTATCTCAATAACAGAACTTCGCGCCGACGGCGGCGCAGCAATCAACAACCTGCTGATGCAATTTCAAGCAGACATTCTGGGAGTGCCCGTAGTACGTTCAA
>CAZSWX010000336.1:0-2782 GCA_964610865.1 uncultured Enterobacteriaceae bacterium | reverse complement strand
ATCCTATGGATAAATGGCCGGTAATCGGCCTTGCTGCCCGTCCCAGATCCGACCCTCGTTTTCCGGGCGATACCGAACTGTAATCCGGAATCGAAAGGGCCGACCCTTTTACAACCCGTCGGCCCTTGTTCACGTATGCCCCCGCACTATAGGATCGCGGCCGAGGTACTCACCGGCACGCCGTACTTGCGGTCTCATCCATGAAAAAATCGTCTTATGCCTACCCCAGTAAGCAAACCCGAAGGAGGCCTTTTTTACGGATGGTGGCTCGTTGGCCTCAGCGGCTTCGTCATGATGCTCGCGCACGTGCCTTTGTTTCACGCAATGAGCGTGTGGGCAGTCACATTAGAACGCGAATTCGGTTGGAGCCGCACCCAACTCGGCTTAGCGCTGACCTTTACCCGCATCGAAGGTGGGCTTATGGGGCCTGTGGAAGGCTATTTGACTGACCGATTGGGTGCCCGCCGCATGGTATTCTTTGGTCTACTCATTCTTAGTGTCGGATTCTTTTTTTTTAGCAAGGTCGAATCGCTGTGGATGTTCTATACCGCCTACCTCATTATGGCCTTCGGGCAGGGCTTTTGCGGCTGGCTACCCTTAATGACGCTGCTGAATCATTGGTTTGTCCGGCAGCGGACTACGGCCATAGGTTGGGCAAACACGGGAACCCGTCTTGGGGCCCTTGTCATTGTTCCCCTCATAGCCTGGGCCATTGATCCGGATTACGACCGTATTGGCTGGCAGACAACGGCCCTTGTCCTAAGCATCATTACGCTCCTCGTCGCTTACCCCATATCGCGCCTCATCCAAAACAGACCAGAGGACACCGGTCTGTTACCCGACGGTGACGACCCTCCTTCGAAGGCGGACGGCAACGCCGCCAATTTGGAAGGAGAAGAAGACAACGCGTCCAGACTCGAAAAACCTTCGTACCCCTCGAGTCTAGACTCCAACGCCAACAATCCACCAGACCTGACCGCTGGGGAGGCAGTCAGGACGGCCGCCTTTTGGCTGATTTCAGTGGGACATGGACTCACCGCAATGGTCATTTTGGCCATTATGGCCCACGTCGGTTTGCTACTTGAGGATGCCGGCTTTTCCATTCAAACGACTGCGTGGATTGTCTCCGTGTACACTGGCGTCTCTATGATTTTTCAATTGGTCGGAGGCTACGCCGGGGACCGGGTACCTAAGAGAATCGCCTTGTTCGTATTCTCGACACTACAAGCGTTGGGCGTTGTCGTCCTGACATTCGCCACAACGATCCCATCCCTCCTCCTTTTCGCTGTTCTATTTGGCGCAGGCTTTGGCGGTCGCAACCCACTCACGATTGCTATCCGTGGCGATTACTTTGGCCAAGCTTCATTCGGGAAAATTTTAGGGCTATCAACAGTCCCTATGAACCTGTTTATGATACTGGCACCGCCGTTTGCGGGATGGATGCGAGATGTACAAGGAGATTACATTTTAGCTTTTTGGGTATTGGCCGGGTGTAGCTTTGCCGGCGGGGTTTGTTTTTTGTGCGCCCGAAAGCCTACGCCAACCGTTTCCTGATGCGCCCTCGATGGACCTGGATCGGCAAAGCACTTAATTCTTCGGGCCAGGTAACCGCGCACGCGTCGTGCCCAAGGTGATAGACATTTTCTAGGATCGATCCGACTGGGACACATTATGTACCTACAACTAAAATACCATCAATTATATTATCAATTAGCCGGTAGCAGCCCGCAAACACTCGTTTTTACTCATGGTCTCGGAGACCACAGCGGCACCTGGCAGAAACAAGTCGCCGGGTTAGAAAGCCAATTCCGCGTCCTAACTTGGGATATGCGGGCCCATGGAAAATCCGGAAGCCCTCGCGGCACATGGGCCATGGAGGACCTAACCCATGATCTCCACGAACTGGTCGCCGACCTGGGTTTTTCCAATATGCATCTTGTGGGACACTCTGCTGGAGGCGCTGTATCCGTCGATTTTACTATTCGTCACCCAGATTTGGTCCGGAGTCTCACTCTCATAGGCTCCGCAAGTGAAGCCAACGCTGCAGCCGCACGCAACTACGAACGACTCGCCGAAAAGTGCGAGCAGGACAGGAACTATGACATCCTCAAGGCTGTGGGTTTGCAGAACGTCCAGGGCGCTATCTCCCCCGACCCAAGCGGCTTTGCCAAGGCCGCCCGGTGTATGGGTTCACTGCACGAAACGCCTTTAACCCCTTTGCTCAGCCGTGTGAAATGTCCCGCGCTCATTCTTGTCGGGGAACATGATTTTATGGGGCAGGGTGGATCCCGCATTTTGCACCGCCACATTCCATCGTCACGACTCGTTATCGTACCTGGACGTGGCCATGCGCTGTACCGAGAAGACTCCATGTCGTTTAATAATGAAATCGTCAAATTTTTTGGTACACGCGAATGGTGAGCAAGTGCAGGCCTTTCGGTTAACGGAGTCGGCCCCAAATCACATTTTTCGGGTATCGTCTCGTCCCCAGAGCATATTCGCCCTCTTAGAGGGATTACCCCGTCTAACCGTTTCTAGAAATAATCCTTATACAACTGGTTCAAGAATGCCGTCGTCCGTGGAACGCCCAGTGCCGTGTCCATTTTTCGGAGATGCTGCCGTAATCTTTGCAAATCGGCTGGTGTATCGATATCGTCCCAGGGCGGGAGCAAGTACGTCCGAAGGTTACAACTCCTCGCCTGATCGAGAGTCTGACGCAGCACCTTTGGTGTACTCCAATCTATCCCCTCGAAGAGTGCTGGGAAAAACTCTCGCGTACCGA
>CAZSWX010000335.1:0-2790 GCA_964610865.1 uncultured Enterobacteriaceae bacterium | reverse complement strand
CTAAGAAACTAGCTGAAACAAATGAACCAGGCATTATGCTCTATGATGGCGTCGACCTATGCTATCATCAACCTATGGAGCGAATTAGCACTGAATTCTATCAGGAAGTAAACCTCTCTGCCTTTGTTGACCAATTATCTCATAGCCCTTTTAGAAAATTTCATAAATTAAGTAACATAATTTTTGATGGTGAAAAGCCGAGTTATTTCCGTTTTGTTTCAGGCGACCATTGCCCACTACACTGCACGTTTTGTCAAAGTTCGGTCTTATATTCGACCTTACTTGACAAAAAAGCGACACCTGTAAAACATTTATCACCCGAAAATACTGTCAGGATAATAAAACGAGTAAACGATTATTATCCTGAAGTCAGCCATATTTATATTGATGATGAAAATTTTCTACTCTACAAGCGCCGCGCAATAGAAATTTGTGATTTATTATGCGAAGCCCGGAAAAAAAGTGAAATCCGAGAAAATTTACGTTTTTTATGCCGAGGGACTGCCCGAAGTGTTAATCCCGAAATTTGTGTGGCCTTGTATAACGCAAAATTTGAAATTATTTCGATTGGTTCTGAAAGCTATTCTGATCTTGAACTTAAATTTATGAACAAAACAGCAGATTCCGATTGCAATATTAGTGCAATTGAAATGTTGTTTAATCATGGTTTAGAAATCGCCGAGAATTATATTCTCTATTCCCCCGTTACTACGCCTGATTCGTTTTTCGAAAGCACTTCACGGATTTGCCACAATATTTTTTCATACAATGTTGATGGTGCAGCCGGAGGGTTTATGACGCCACTAGCAGGAACGCCATTGTGGGGGAAAGGTGAATTCTACGTTTGTGAGGAACCTAGTAAAAAGGCAAATTTATTTCCCGACGAAGTTTATTTTAAATCAAATTCAACACCGTATGCATATCTTGGAACTAATATTAGTTATAAATTAGGCGGATCAAACGGTAGAGTTAAAACATTGCATCATCCGGAATTAGTCCTTCTTAACGACCCAGTTATGCATGCAGTATCTGTTGATGCTGTACATACTATGCCTGAGGCTGCCCAAAAACTTGCAAAGGCCGCAAATCTTGACATGTCAAGAATTCCCCGCCCCTTTATAACATTAAGTAATATATATGCCGGTGCCCTGTTGGCTCAGAAATACACTGGAGAAGTCCGTTGGATGGAATTACAAGAAAAATGCGTTGATACTCTCAAAGTGTAGAATAATACTGGCAGTGAGAAACATCTATAGAGAAGGGTTTTTAGTGAACAATAAATCTTAAGCATTCCGATTACCGAATGCAATTTAGAAGAGTTTTTCAAATGAATGCGCGCCCTGACTTTAGAAAAGATCCCAAATGTCCCTTTGGCGATCTTGAGTGGCGTGACTACTACTGGGAATTTCCACGTCAAATACCTGATTATGAATATGAATACTGGACTGAGACATTTGATCCTGATGGTGTTTCGCGCAACATGCTTTCGGACACAGAATGGGAAAATATGGTTGCAGATACTATTCTCGTTACAGAAAAGCTGAACAAAATTACTGATGGTGGGCGCGCACTAGATATTGGATGTGGTCGCGGTGGTCTCTTATCCAATCTCGGACCTCAGTGGGAAAAACACGGCGTTGAACTATCCCCCGAAGCGGCGAAATGCGCAAGCGCTCACGGGTCCATAATACAGGGTGATTTATCCAATACAAATTATGATCGTAATAGTTTCAATCTGATTACTTTAAATCACGTTATTGAACATCTTCCCAACCCACTTGAAATGATGAATTCGTGCAAAAGGTTATTAGCACCAAGTGGGATATTAATGATTGCCACACCTGATTTTGACAGTCCCTGCGCAAGACGATTTGGTCTGAATTATCGCATGTTACACGATCCCGGACACATCAGTTTATTTACAAGCTTTTCACTTGTGAAAATGTTGGAAGATTTAGGGTTTAAAATTTTAGAGATAGATTATCCCTTTTTTGAAACACGTTTTTATACACAAGAAGCAATGTCCCGCATGAGTGACCCCGCAAAAGTATCCCCACCGTTTGTTGGTAACCACATAAATGTATTTGCGGAATTTCTAACATTGTAATGCATCATAGTTTGCAGAACCTATTTAAATACGTGAATGATGGATATAGGCGACAGAAAATTTTCCGATCTGGAATCACGAGGCCTAAATTAATATGTTGCAGAGCAAACGGAATTTTTCAAAAAAGTCGATATAGTCGTTTGTGATTTCTACGGTATCATGACGGACAAAAAAGTTTACGAGGATAAAAGTGGACCAGAAATAGTTAGTGTCAAACGAAATGACGGTTTAGCCATGACTTGGTTACGCAATAATGGTATTCAACAGGTTATTTTCTCGACTGAAACTAATTTGGTGGTTCGGGCGCAAGCTGATAAATTAGGGTTACACTGTTTTAGCGGGATAAAAGATAAAGGTTCATCTTTTGCGCAAATATTATCTGAATTTGATGCCCGCCCGAAAATACACTAATGATTGGCAATAATATCAATGAATTAAGCTCGCTCGTACTTGCAGGGATTTCTACCTACCCTAAATGTGGTCATCCTATCGTTCTAGATCAATTTGATGCCATCATAGATAAAAATGGTGGTGAAGGAGTTGTTCGTGCTTTTGCAGATTATTTCTTTGAAATGAGTGGTTCTAACCACAAAAGCAACCTTATCAAATTTAACTAAGGATTGAGTTCGTATGGTAGAGAATTGTTTCATCATTGCGGAGATTGGGATCAACCACAACGGACA
>CAZSWX010000334.1:0-2792 GCA_964610865.1 uncultured Enterobacteriaceae bacterium | reverse complement strand
GAGCGTCGGGCCCTGTAGTCACAAATCTTATCTCTGGAGTTGGAATTGCATATCTGGATGCGGTCCCGGTGGTCGCTCTCGGCGGAGCGAGCGCAATCTCCCAAGATGGTATGGGAGCATTCCAGGAAATGGACCAGGTGGGGATGTTTAAACCCATTACGAAGTTGTCCGAGCGGGTTAAGGATGTCCGGCGTATTCCAGAGATTGTAAACAAGGCTTTCAGGGTTGCGACAAGCGGCCAGCCCGGCCCAGTTTACATTGACCTCCCTGGTGATGTGCTCTACAGCGTGGTTGAAGAAGGTGATGTAAATTTCCCAAAGAATCCGCACAGTGTCCCGCGTGTTTCTGGCGACGAGCAGTTGGTCAAGGATGCAATAGCCCTGCTTAAAGGAGCGGAGAGGCCTTTAGTAATTACGGGTACGGGCATCCTTTGGTCAGACGCTATGGTGGAACTGCGAGAGTTCGTGGAGATGGCGGGAATTCCTTTCTATACAACGCCACAGGGTCGCGGGGTTATTCCCGAAGACCACGAATTGAGTTTTCCCGGAGCCCGCAACCGGGCATGGAAGGAAGCGGATGTAGTGCTTGTTGTTGGAACCCGCTTGAATTTTATTCTAGGGTTTGGACAGGCCCCACGTTTTTCGGAAAACGTAAAAATGATACAGGTCGATATTGCTGACGAGGAAATTGGGCGTAATCGCGCTGTTGATGTTGGGATAGTGGGTGACGCCAAGATGGTCCTGCGTCAATTGATAGACGAAGGCAGCGATTCTTTCCGAGGACGTTCAGAGCTTGAATGGTTGAATACATTACGGGGCTATGACAAACGCTCTCAGGAGAAAATGGAAGCGGCGATGAATGCGGAGTCCTCTCCGATGCACCCGTTACGTTTATGTAAAGAAGTTCGGGATTTTATGGACCGTGACGCTATCGTAGTGGTTGACGGCCATGAGATATTGAACTTCGCCCGTCAATCGGTCCCCACGAATGCCCCGGGCCATCGAGTGAATGCCGGCCCGAACGGGTGCATGGGTGTAGCCGTACCATTTGGGTTAGGGGCAAAAGTGGCAAAACCTGATACCCAAGTGATCGTATTGAGCGGGGACGGCTCCTTCGGAATGAACGGGATGGAAATAGATACAATGGTGCGCAAGAATATTCCTGCCCTTATTGTTATTAGTAACAATGGTGGTTGGGCCGGCGCCGGTGTGATGACGGCCGGTAGAGATCTCGGTTTTAGCAGATATGATGAAATGGCTAAGGTGTTCGGCGCCCATGGCGAGTTTGTAGAAAAACCGGAAGACATACGCCCTGCGCTAGAGCGTGCTGTCGCGTCGGGCAAGCCAGCGGTGGTCAATGTGGTAACTGACCCGAGTGCCAGGTCTTCAACCCAATCTTTTGCGGCGTATCGCGCGATCTGAATATACGTGCCTTAACAATTGTGCTTTGATAGACGTTGGTCCCCGGTCACGGTAAGTCATCGTGGGCCAACGTCTGCTTTTTTGAGGGGCGCGTTCCTTTGGATAAATAGGCGCGAAGAAGTTCTAGTGAACGTTGCATTGTAGGGGAGCACCCGGTACAGAAGACGGCGGCCGTTCGACCGGTGTGGAGGGCCGGCTGCCCGTTCAACAAAGGAGAAAAGATAAATGGCAGAAGCGTTTGATGCTGTTGTAATTGAGAAAGCCGACCGGAAAATAACAGCAGCACATAAGAAAATTTGCCTGGAAGATCTCCCGCCCGAAGATGTCACTATCAGCGTGGCCTATTCCACATTGAACTATAAAGATGGATTAGCCCTCACTGGGACTGCACCGATTGCCCGTACGTATCCCATGATAGGCGGTATCGACTTGGCAGGAACCGTGGAATCCTCGGAATCACCGGACTACCGATCGGGAGATAGGGTGCTCGTGAACGGTTGGGGGCTCAGCATGACGCACGGAGGAGGCTACGCGCAAAAACAAAGGGTCAAATCAGAGTGGCTTACCCGCGTTCCAGATGCGTTTAGTCTGAGTCAGGCCATGGCCATAGGGACGGCAGGGTACACAGCTATGCTGTGTGTCATGGAGTTAGAACGAATGGGGGTACAACCGGGCGATCGCGAAGTCATAGTTACGGGCGCGGGCGGGGGAGTGGGTAGCGTCGCGATTGCAGTGTTGGCCAAACTTGGCTTCCGGGTTGTGGCGTCAACGGGGCGACCGCAACTTGCTGAGTACCTTACCGGTCTCGGAGCGTCGTCGATTATTGACCGTGGTGAATTACGAGAGGCTTCCGGCCGGCCCTTGGACGCCGAGCGCTGGGCAGGAGCGGTCGATAGTGTTGGCGGGCAGACGCTGGCGTCCGTATTAAGTGGGACCTGCTACGGAGGAACCGTCACCGCCTGCGGCCTCGCTGGCGGCGCCGACTTACCGACCTCAGTGTTACCGTTCATACTGAGAAATGTGAATCTAATAGGCGTAGACTCAGTTGTGTGTCCTGGACCGACGCGGCAGTTAGCGTGGGACCGTCTCTCAGAGGACTTGGCGCACGAACCGTTGGAGTCGATGACCGTTGTGGAACCAATGTCGAGAATTTTAGAACTTGCGCCACAAATTTTGGCGGGGCAAATTCGTGGGCGAGTGGTTATAGATGTCAATGCCTAACGGTGCGATACTGGATACCAGCGGCAGAGTCCATGAATAGTGGCAAGAGCGATGAGCAGCTAATTCTTCCGTCTAGAGATCTGCAGTTCCCGGCGGATCGTTCCCTGGGGGAACTGTTTGTCCGCGATGGTTTACACCGAGCGGATGACT
>CAZSWX010000333.1:0-2796 GCA_964610865.1 uncultured Enterobacteriaceae bacterium | reverse complement strand
GACATACGGAGTCTCAAATTGATCATAGCTAATAGTACGCGAACGTCCCAGGACATCAAGCGTGCTGACGCTATTTGTCAATCATTCCGGCTCCTTCCTTTAGCGACAGTGTGCCGAAAAGAACAGAACACCATTCCCTCGAAAGACTGGCTAACCGACAACTCATGGCGCATCGTTCGGACCTGCTCGACCAGCCGCACCGCAAAAAAGAGAGCGGATGCAAAAAGGGTCCACATTCCGAACAAGGATGGCGCATTCACAATCCAAACCGTACAGGGAAAGCTTTACGTTATTGTCGTCCCCTATGACAAACGAAAGACCCAACCTCGCATGAGGCTACTCTTTGCTGACGATTACCTGACTGTCCATCCAGGAGATTTCTGGGCTGACATCAAAACAACTAATCTCGCTGATGAAGGCGGCGTCTCTTTTGTCAAAGGAAAAAAGCCGGAGGCTCTCCTCAAGAGGATAATCGGGATGACCACTTCAACCGGCGACTGGGTACTCGACGCTTACGCCGGTTCCGGCACCAGTGGGGCGGTTGCCCACAAAATGCGAAGACAATGGCTGATGATAGAAGACGGGCCGCAGTGCGAATCTCACATTTTGCCGCGCATGCGTTCGGTCATAGCCGGAACAGACCATTCCGGAATGACAAAAGTCCTGGGTTGGCATGGAGGCGGTGGCTTTCAATTCTTTCGGTCGGCTTCATGACCCCTGAACTCACGACATCACTACGTTTTAGGTGAATTTTCTATATTTGACCAGAAAGAGGGCTATACGACTGCTGCTCGAGCGTAGGAAGGCCTTACAGTGAAAAGCTTTACACCGACATCCAAGTGATAGGACCACAATTGTTAAAGAGGATGCAACCCTTATGAAACAAATGCGAAGCATGGCGTTATTCGACCCTGCTCCAGCCGAGGACCGTCCCCTACGCCTACTCGATTTACCCCTACCAACCCCCGGAACTAACGATGTCCTTGTACGAATCGAGGTGTGTGGGGTGTGTCGCACTGATCTGCACATACTAGAAGGTGATTTACCGCCGCAACAAAGCCCTTTGATTCCTGGACATCAAGTCGTCGGCGTGGTCGCTAGCCGCGGAAAAGACGTTCGAGGTCTGAAAGAGGGCGACCGCGTTGGCGTCGCATGGCTTTACTCATCCTGCATGAAGTGTCGTTACTGCGGACGCGGTCAAGAAAATCTCTGCACCCGTCCACAATTTACTGGTTACACTCAGAACGGCGGCTATGGTGAATATATCATAGCACCAGCGGAGTACATCTACCCTATACCGACCAGCATGTCCGCAGCCTCCGCTGCGCCACTGCTTTGCGCCGGGATTATTGGGTACCGCGCGCTGACTCAGAGCGGCATAAAAAGAAATGGTGCCCTCGCCCTCTATGGATTCGGTGCTTCAGCACACATAGTCTTGCAAATCGCGGCACACTGGGAGTGTGAAGTATATGTCGTCAGTCGCAGTCTGAACCACAGGGGCCTCGCACATAAACTGGGGGCCGCTTGGGTCGGAGATATTTCGCAGACCCTGCCTCGCCCCCCCGATGCATCAATCATTTTTGCACCATCCGGCGACCTCGTGCCACCTGCGCTCCAAGCTTTGGATCGTGGGGGGACCCTGGTCCTAGCCGGGGTACATATGAGCGCTATACCTTCGCTTAATTACGAGCAAACGATCTTTTATGAACGGACGCTAAAGAGCGTAACAGCAAATACGCGAAAGGATGGGCATTCGCTGCTACATCTAGCTGAACAAATACCGTTAGTCACACACACTCAGGAATTCTCTTTAGGCGACGCAAATCAGGCTCTTCTACAGCTGAAGACAGGAGGAATCTCCGGGTCTGCCGTTCTCAGGATAAGTGACCACTAGTCAAGCGGTCAAGTCAGGGCGCCAGATACGCCGCCTCATGACTTTATCTCGACTCAGTTATGTTTCCGATAGTCTCATAATCGTCTCGCGTGAGGCCATTTCTTTTGAATGCCCGCAAGCCCGTCAATTTTCGGCAAACAATCCGGACCCGATGAAATCGTGAGTGCCCCGATCGCGGTGATCCGTTACCCATCGCCTGACGCACAACATATTCCTTGACAGTCTCCTAGCGCATGCCTACTCTCCTAGTTCGACAGCCCCAAAGAAGGAAATTCTGTGAGAAAAACAAGAGCGATATTTTTTGATTTTGGCGGTACACTGTTCGACTACTCAACGACCGCTCCAGGCGAACACAAGTCTCTCATTGCCCTGGCACGCGTGGCAGGAATAACCGCTGATACGACGGAGGTACATAAGTCCTATCGCACCGCCCTCAAACGAGCGTTTTATCGATATTTGCCGCGCCCCTTCTACTTACACCGGGACATGTTTAATGAGGCATTGCACGAAACCGCCCGATACTTCGGAGTCTCTTTCACTCCTCGGCAACTCAACGATTACCGAAAGATGCAGGAACAGTTTCGGCGTCAAACTTTCGAACTGAGGGCGGGCGTCAATAAGACGCTCGCCACCCTACGGCGACAAGGCATACATCTTGGTATCGTCAGCAACATAGACAATGACCAGTTCTCGCAGATGCTAACCATAAGCGGTCTTCGAAAATCATTCGATACCTTTCTAACGAGTGAAGATGCGGGGTCTTGCAAACCGGATCAAATCATCTTTCTAAAAGCGTTAGAACAGGCCGATTGTAGCCCGCAGGAGGCTGCATTCGTAGGAGATTCCGTACAGCAGGACATAGCAGGGGCAAATCGCTGTGGACTCCACTCTGTGTTATTATG
>CAZSWX010000332.1:0-2800 GCA_964610865.1 uncultured Enterobacteriaceae bacterium | reverse complement strand
AACCCCGACAGGCTTACGCCCGTGGACGTCCCGCTGGTGATAGTTGCGGGCTGTCGGGGTTACGGCGGTGCCTGGTCCTCCCAAGCGACCACACGAAACTGCGGTTTATCGGCCTAAGAGGCCACCACCTCACTGATCACCATATTTGTTAAAGCCACCAGACCACCTCCTTTCTCGGCGCACCCACCGCGGGTCCAGAATCCGCTTTGCCAGGAACCGATCGCCGTTACCGGCCCGAGGCTCGGTCCGTTTTGCCCAGCCGTATTACATAGGCAAAAGCGATGCGGGCTGTGTTAGCCCAACCGAAAAACTGTATTGACTTTACGCTTAAATATAGAGTTCGTCTACTTGCTTTCTGTAGGTCTTGCGGAGTTTTTAGCCACAATATATAAAAACTTGTGGAACATGCCCAATTTTCACGCTTTAGCTGTATTTGAGGCGACTGGCCCGTCCACGGAAGAGATCCAAGAGAACGTTTCTTCGCGTGTGGGTGCAATCAGTCATCAACGCGTTCGCTACTATGAACATGAGATTAGCGAGGGAGGCGAGAACTCCTCTGCTAAGAGAGCGGAGATCCACTGCATGGTCTTCGTGGATTGCGACGTTGACGCGTACACAGAAGAGAAAGCTCTCGATTTTGCAGGAGATGTTTTCGATAGAATTTCGACCCCCAACTATCAGCACTTGGCGGTAGGTATAATTCCGGGGAGGTCGCGCGTGCGGCGAGAGCGCCAGGAGGCAAGGGCCGAAGAACGGTCGTCGGAGACGGTTGCCTCGAAGCCCCAAAGAAGGCCTAGCGATGTAAATAGGAGAGAAAAGCCAGGACGGGCCGCACCAAAGAAACCTGAGTCTAGGGGCATTCGAAATGAACCAGAAGCGCGGGTAGCACGCCCCCCGACAAAACCTAGCAGTAGAAAAAGAGAGGACAGGCCTTCTCCAACTAGTGTGATCGAGGAAATAGGGGTACCTACAGAACTAGAGGTTGATATAGAAGCATTGACTGAGCAGGCGCCGCCTGCTCGAAGCTCCTCCGCCATGCTGGTAACAGTAACAGCCAAACTCAAGGCTTCGGAACTCGAGGGGTCGAATGCTCACGAAGACGTGTCGAAGCTCGTTGATCGTGCGATCGAAGAGGCGAGGCAACGTCACCCGGAAGTTCCACCGGAGATAATGCCTGAGGTCAAGTCGGATTCGTTGGCCGCCGGGGAAATCCTTTTCTCCATCACATGGAAATACCCAGCGCCTGTTCCATCCTCAGAAAACTGAATCTAAGCGTCCGCCTGCGTCACATAATTGCCGCGACAGTACCGATCTGACCACCGAGGCTTGGCTCGCTTTTTTTACGTGGCCGTGTTACAGCACTCGTCGAACCCGATTCGTAATACGGAGGTCAAGCATGCAAGATAATGACCGGCAACAGTATATGCTTTCCGGCGTCAATGTGTTGGACTTTACTCAGTACCTCGCGGGTCCGACTGTAACGCGACTCATGGCTGAGATGGGGGCTAACATAATCAAGGTGGAACAAGCGCCAATGGGTGATCCTTCGCGGCTTCTTCCCTTTATAAAAAATGACCGGAGTGCTTATTTTGTCCAACAGAATCGGGGTAAAAAAAGCTTGTGTCTTGACTTCGAAAAGACGGAGTCCTTAGACATTTTGCACGCGCTTATACCGACGGTGGATGTTGTTGTCGAAAACTTCGGGCCGGGTGTTATGGAGAAACGTCATTTGGACTATGCTTCGCTGGCGGAGTTGAATGCGCAGGTGATTATGGTCTCCATTTCTGCGTTTGGAAGGAAGAGTCCCTTGTCGCACAAAGTCGGGTACGACTTCATCGCGCAGGCATTTTCTGGGATTATGCATATGACCGGGAGCCCTGACGGGCCCCCACAGTTTGTGGGGCTTGGTATTGCAGACGTAAGTAGCGGGGTGCACGCTTTTGGTGCGCTAGGATATGCACTGTATCATAGAGAGAGAACCGGTGTCGGCCAACATATCGATATGTCGATGATAGATGCTATGTTTCATATGCATGAAGTGAATGTCCAAGGACACACTCTGAGTGAGGGCGAGTTTGTGCCTATACGTATGGGGTCGCATCACCCACTCGTCTGTCCATGCGGAGTGTATAAAGGTCCCAAAGGGTGGATTGTTGTGTTGGTTTTAGACAGGCAGTGGGAAAATTGTTGTACGGCTATGGGGATGCCTCACCTGGTAAAAGATCCACGCTTCGCCACGAATGCCGACCGCGCAAAAAATCAGGGTGAACTAATCCCCCTGATCGACGCTTGGATGCAGACTAAGAAGGATGACGAGGAAGTCCTGGCGGCATTTGAAGAACACCGGGTACCGGCGGCACCCGTGATGTCCATTACCGATATCCTCAAGCATCCTTATTTCGAAGCGAGACAAATGGTTCGTACCGTACCCGATCCTATTCTTGGTGAGGTGACGATACCTGGTTTCCCTCTTAAGTATTCCAAATTTCCGGAACTTCCGGAGATCCAAGCACCTTTGCTCGGCCAGCACGGAGCGGACGTGTTACGTGAAAACTTGAATTACAGTGAGGAAACTCTCACATCGTTGAAGACTAGGGGTGTTTTGTATTCTGAGGATCGCTGAGATAGTTAAGGAATAAAATGCTTTCGGTCGGTTCCATCGGGGGTTAGAAGTACGGGCTTGGGGAAGAAAGGTTTTAGTGTCAAATGGCTCTTGCAAAGTTAGACGCAATCGAGATGTTCGGCGAAGGTGTCAAGCGGGCAGAAGGTGTGGTGGTAGATAAGGACGGTTGTGTGTGGG
>CAZSWX010000331.1:0-2810 GCA_964610865.1 uncultured Enterobacteriaceae bacterium | reverse complement strand
TATATAGCAGACCCTGTAAGCTACCTTCAAAAACTTGACCGGGATGCGATCCATGTTCAACGTGCTTGACCCTGGCCTTTCCACAACCATCCAAGACATTGGCCGTCTGGGCTGGTACCACATGGGAATGCCCCCATCTGGCGCGATGGATAACTTTTCCTTTCGCATCGCTAACGCACTCGTAGGTAACGCCGAAACATCCGCTGGTTTGGAAATCACCTACAGTGGTCCCAGTTTAAAAATTGCAAAAGATGCGGTCATCTCGGTTACCGGGGCCGAGCTAAAATTTGAGATCAACGGTAAAGGGACGAGCCTGTGGCAGGCACACAAAGTCCAGGCTGGCGATACAGTAACCTTAGGTAGTATCACCCGAGGCGCTCGGTCATACATGAGCATCAGTGGCGGCATCGACGTACCAAAAAAACTCGGAAGTCGCTCAACCTATACCTTAGGCCGTTTCGGAGGTTTTAACGGGCGCACGTTAAAAGCGAACGACAAATTCTCGACGGGCCAACAGCCAGCGACTTCTAACAGGATGATTGCAAGACACATCGACAAACGCCTAATTCCCAAATTCGCGAAAGATATCACGCTTCGAGTCGTGATCGGCATGTGCAGCCATAGGATTACAGAAAATAGTCTACAGGAGTTTCTGAGTGCTTCCTGGGAAGTCACACCCGAGGCTGATCGTATCGGGTACCGTCTTAAAGGACCAACTCTCCAATTCGTTGAAGGCGAGCAGCCCTTTGGCGCCGGCGCCGACCCGTCGAATGTAGTAGACCTGGGGTATCCCGTCGGGTCTGTTCAAGTGCCTGGAGGGCTCGAAGCTATCATACTCTTAAACGATGCTGTCACCGGCGGCGGTTACACTACCATTGGGACCGTGATCCGCGCGGATCTCGATCTGATCGCTCAAGCATCTCCGGGGAACATAGTTCGGTTTGCGGAGACCAGCATAGAGAACGCGCTACGCGCGCGGAAAGAACGAGAAGACGCATTACAGCAGATTAGACTGGAACTGCGTATGGCCGATCAGGTCGGGCTATTAGGACAATAGCCCCCCCTCGCCGCGTCTAATCAAAAACCGGTCGCTTTTGGTGCTAAGCCTCCTCTCGCTCCATCACGTATGTTCCGGGTTCGAGCAAAGTCGTTCTCCAGCCTGGAAAACAAACAATAGATGTCGTCGCCTCCTCGATTATGGCGGGGCCTTTCACTACGTTACCGACAAGCAGGCGCGATCCGTCAAAAACCCCTACCAACGCGAACCCGTCAATATTTTCGTTCCAGATTTCTCTTTCTCCTATTAGCGCCCGAAAAGGGTCTTCGTCTCCTTTGTCCAAGTGCGGAAGGACAGGCCGCGACACTCTACCCGTTATGACAGACTCCGCGTTCATAATTTCCACTTCACTGTCTTTTTCAGAGTATGTAAACAGTTCTTCATGCGTCAAATGGAATGCATCCGCGACTTTTTCCAAATTCTCGTCGGAAATATCTTCCGTAGGTATTTCTACTCTGCATTCGTGTACTTGATCAACATAACGCATATCCAATGAACGGGAGACTTCTATTGCATTCGCTTCGATCCCCACTAGCCGTAATTCTTCTCGGCCTTGGTTCTCCATAGTGCTGAACAACTGGTTGAGATACCGATGATCTAATTCTGCTAATCGGGTCGCTACGGAAGACAGATAACTATGTTTTATATCGGACAATATTTCTCCAAAGGCGCAAAGAGTTGCAGAAACCTTGGGGATTAGAACGGTTTGGATACCGAGTTCTTCTGCCAATTTCGCGGCGTGCGCCGGGCCTGCCCCTCCTCCAACCACCAGTACAAATTCTCTAGGATCATAGCCTTTCTCGATTGATACGCGACGAATACCACTGACCATATTCGAATTGACAACAGTAAAAATCCCTACAGCAGCACTCTCCGGCGTGAGGTCTAACTTGCCTCCGACGTGATCAGCGATGGCCCGACGCGCGGCCCTAGCGTCGATTCGCAAACGCCCCCCAAGAAGGGCCGTTTGATTGAGATAGCCTAATAACACCAGGGCATCGGTTACGGTTGCCTGCGTTCCCCCTTTTTGATAACAGGCCGGCCCTGGATTCGACCCTGCACTCTTCGGCCCGACCTGCAACAACCCCATTTCGTTAACAGACGCTATACTGCCGCCGCCCGCCCCCAGCGTTTCCACGCTGAGCATCGCCACACCCACACGTTGCCGAAGAAAATCCGAGTCTTTTACCACCGCGGTCTTACCGTTCTTGCTCAAACTAATATCGAAGCTCGTCCCACCCATATCCACCGTAACAACATTGCTCACTCCTCGCGAGGCCGCAAAGTATGTCCCGGCGTTCGGACCTGCGGCAGGTCCTGAATTTAGCGCGTACACGCCCTTGTCTTTGAGAAACCGGCCAGAAGTCAACCCGCCGTTGCTCTGCATGTACCTTACTTGATTAGGGAAGCCGAGTTTCCGCAGAAAGGTTTCCATCCTCTCTACATAATCTTTTATAATTGGTCCAATATATGCGTTTACCACCGTGGTACTGGTTCGAGTGTACTCTCGGATTTGAGGAAGAAGGTCTACCGAAAGGGTCAGATACACCTCGGGGAATTCCTTGCTTACGATTTCACCGATTTTGCGCTCATGGTCTGGGTGCAAAAATGACCAGAGCAATGATACTGCTATTGCCTCCACGCCTGCCTCTTTAAACAGTTGGATCCCCCTTATCACGTCCTCCCTCCTTAAGGGTGTTCGTACCTCGCCTGTGCTAAGTATTCGCTCCCGAACCCCGATGCGTAACGCCCG
>CAZSWX010000330.1:0-2812 GCA_964610865.1 uncultured Enterobacteriaceae bacterium | reverse complement strand
ATTGTGTAGTCCGGAATCGAGACGGAAGGTGTCGCCGTGGTGTGCCGTGTCTAACCCGATAAGAAGCATGATATCGGCGATAGAGAAGTCGCCAGCTAACCACTCCTGCCCTTCTAAACCGGCGTCGATCAATGGCAACCTGTGGGTGAGGATTTTGCGTGCCTGCTCTGACACGGCCCCTTTCGATAGGACCATGCGCGAGGCTGTCAGGTAGACGCCGATTTCGCATCGACGTTCCCACGACCGTACCAGCGCACGTCTTATGGGATTGTCCCCGATCAGCGGCGGATTCGGGTACAGCTCTTCTAAATATTCAATGATAGGAAGGGTTTCTATTAGGACAGTGCCATCGTCCAGTTCGAGAATCGGCACGCCAGCGAATGGATTTTTAGCTAGAAATCCTGGAGTTTTTTGATCGCCTGCGTGCAGGTCAATTTCCTTGATCGGAATATCTAAATTCTTCTCGGCGAGATAGATACGTACTTTGCGAGGGTTGGGAGCGCGTTTTTTATCAAGGTACAGTAACATAAGAAGTCCCTTCGTTGAGTATTCTTTTAGTGCCGGCGTCGCCCCCTGAAACTAACTGAGTAGTCATTTGTGTCAATTCGCGACAATATTGTGGAGGCCACTTTATGATTATTGGCGCTGGTGATTGTCCCCATATAAGTAACCATCGCGCTCTGTCTCTCGTGGCTTGTAACTGGGAAAACTGCTTGCTATGGTCGCCGCTTTCTGACTCTGTAAGGAACCAAGGGGGACGGTTAATGAATATGGAAGTAACAACCGGACATTTCGATGACAGCAATGTTCAATGGCAGGCACTCGAGGGATTTGATAATATGATGGTGTCAGTCTTTTTCGTCGATGAGAAGCGGAACCGAGCCGACTTTTTGATCAAATTTGATGCGAATGAAAAAGTGCTTCTGCACAGGCATCTCGCCGACACGAATACCTTGGTAGTCGACGGAGAACATGTAATTTACGAGCCCGATGGTAGCGTCCGTGAGGTCCGTCCCGTGGGCCGCTACACCTTTGGAAAGGGTCGGGACGCTCACGACGAAGGTGGCGGCTCGAAGGGCTGTGTTTTGTACTACAGCGTCCAAGGGGATACGGAGGCGTTGTTCGAAATGCTTGACGCTGATTTGAAAGTGGTGGGCACATTACGAACGGAGGACTTTACAGCTCTTCTCGATCCGCGAACACCGGCACCGTAGCGATCTCTCCGTTTCAGTGCAGGAACTCTACTGTTTGAGTTTTCCCGTTGGCAAATCTAGTTCTGGATTAGAGGACCAATAATAGGTCCCGACTCAACTCTGGGAGGAAGCGTTGGAGGTACTGATTACATGCCCATCGGATAGAGACCGCAGGGCCCTCAAAAGCATTGAGGGCCCTACTTTCCATATGCTGGATGCGCCGTTAAATGCACGAACTCCTTCGAGAGACCTTGATTTAGTTGCTTACACGGAGGCGTGCATTCGGTACGTGGAAACTCATACTATTGACGCTGTGTTTTATTCCCGAGACCTTGCCGACATAGTAGCAGCGGTAATCTGCGAAAAATTTGGGCTCGGAGGACCGAGTCTCGAATCGGTGTTTCTTTGCCTCCACAAGTATTACGCACGCCAGTGCGAAGTGAACCCGGTACGTTGCGATTACATTGACCTAGAGGATGAGGCACCGTCCGTCAGTGGTTACCCTTGTTACCTTAAACCCCCTTGGTTGAATCTCGGGATACTCGGATTCAAGTTGGAATCAGAGGAAGATTTAAAGAAGGCCCTTGGAGTCGCACGTAGGGAGTATCCGAATTGGTCTCCCCTCTACTTCCCTTTTTTCGAAAAATACATAGATACAGAGAAATATCCTCTCGCAACACGGCCAATTATGCTCGTTGAAGAATTTGTAGATGGCCCACAAGTGACAGTTGAAGGGTGGGTATCTGCTGGACGGCCCCACGTATGGGCAGTTACGGATACGAACACCTATGCGGGCACACGCATCATTGACAATTTTTCGTTACCTTCGCGTCACCCCGGTCATACCTTGGATCTTCTGAACCAGCGGGCCAGGGAGGCTGCTCGAAAAATGGGTTTAGACAACGGTTTCTTTAACGCCGAGTTCTGGTGCTGTGCCGGCGACGTACGGCTTACCGAGATAAATGGGCGGGCCGCGACTTGCTTCTACGAGTTGTATCGTAAATGTCTAGGCGCGTGCGTCTATGAGGCTGGGTTATCGTTGGCCTGCGGCCAATCTAGTCGTTTCTATCCGCACTTTAACGGGTGCGTCGGGGGCCAGTTCAATTTTATAACGTTTGGTGAGGACGTGGCGGAGAATTTGTTTGATTTTGAAAAAGCACGCGGACTCGAAGGCATTACAATCTATGTGGAGGAAGGACAGGTAATACGTCCGGTCAGCGAGTTTGGAGTCGTAATGGCACAAATGGACTTGTTCGGTGCGAGTTATGAAGATGTCCATAACACAGCAGTCGACTTTCGTCACAGGTTGCTCAGGCAGCCGGCCTCCTCGCCCTGGTAAGGCGATAGGGGTCAACGCCAACGCCAGTCATTGGGATTAGGAAAATGTGCCGTTTCGCCGCTTATCGAGGGAAACCGATATTACTTGAGCAGCTCATTAGTAAAACGGAGCACTCGCTAGTAGAACAAAGTTACAAGCCGGCGGAGATGACGGCCGGGACAGTAAATGTCGATGGCTTCGGTTTCGCATGGTATGATGTTGCCCTTTCGGGCAGACCGTGTGTTTATACAAATACAGTCCCTATCTGGAGTGATCATAACCTAGAGGGTTTGGGCAGCCA
>CAZSWX010000329.1:0-2829 GCA_964610865.1 uncultured Enterobacteriaceae bacterium | reverse complement strand
GTTCGGCATATCTCCGCTGGAGATGTCTATTTTTCGACATCTAATGGAGTGACCCAAAATGCTACTGGCTATTGATTCGGGCAATACCAATATTGTCTTCGCCATCTTTGGAGAAAATGATGAAATACAGGGAGAATGGCGCTCCTCAAATGACACTAACCGAACCGCGGACGAATTCGGTATCTGGCTCGAACAACTCATGCAGCTTGAAGGAGTTCCCCGTGACAAAATTAATGCAGCAATTATCGCTACGGTTGTCCCTGCAACCTTGTACTCTTTAAAAACCCTATGCCGTAAATATTTCAGTTGTGATCCTATAATTGTTGGTGACAAAGGCGTAAACCTAGGCATCAACATCCATGTAGAAAAGGCTGATGAGGTCGGTGCCGATAGACTGGTCAATGCCCTCGCTGCACATGAAAGATATGGTGGTCCCCTAATTATAGTCGATTTTGGTACGGCGACGACCTTCGACGTCATCGACAGCGAAGGCGGCTATTTGGGCGGCGTTATTGCGCCAGGTGTGAATCTCTCATCTGAAGCCCTGCATCAGGCTGCTGCACAGTTACCTCGGATCGCCGTCGAGCGCCCAGAATTCGTGGTCGGCAAGTCGACTGTACTCGCTATGCAATCCGGTATCTTCTGGGGCTACGTCAGCTTGATTGAAGGAGTTGTTAGACGCATAAAAGCGGAGGTGGGCTGGGACATGGACGTCATCGCCACTGGGGGCTTAGCAGCATTATTTACCCAATCAATTGATACCATCCGCCTTTTTGATGATGATCTAACGCTGTATGGGCTCTTAGCCGTTTACCATCGGAATAGCGGATGATCCAATCATCAGCCGCCGCGGACCTACTTTTCGTGCCGCTCGGTGGTGCCGGGGAAATCGGCATGAACCTAAATCTTTATGGATATGGCCCTACGGACGAAGAAACCTGGGTAATGGTAGATCTCGGGGTTACTTTTTCCGGTGGAGAATTGCCCGGGGTTGATGTCATCCTACCAGACCCTACTTTCATCGAAAAATCCCGCGATCGGTTAGCTGGCCTAGTTCTAACTCATGCGCATGAAGACCATATCGGCGCCGTGCAATACTTATGGCCAAGGCTTCAATGCCCGATTTACGCGACATCATTCACCCTCTCAGTGCTACGCCGCAAACTTTCAGAAACTGATTTCGCCGACGAAATAGAGATAATCGAACTTCCGCTTTCCGGCATTTTCCAAATTGGGCCATTCAAAATGGAATTAATTACGCTCAACCATTCCATCCCAGAACCAAATGCCATTGCCATTACGACGCCTGCGGGCACGGTGATCCACACTGGAGACTGGAAATTCGATCCAAATCCGATAATTGGTCCTGTGGCTGATGAAAATACGCTTCGGCGCTACGGCGATGCCGGCGTACTAGCCATTGTCTGTGATTCGACTAATGTCTTTACACCAGGTAACTCCGGGTCAGAATCTGAAATCTATGAAAATCTCTCTAATTTAATCGCTAAATGTAGAGGTCGTGTTGCGGTAGCCTGTTTCGCTACTAATGTTGCGCGACTCGAAACCATTGCCCGGGCTGCTGCCTCGAATGGTCGCGATGTGGCTCTTGCGGGCCGCTCTCTTAGACGCATCACCGATGCGGCACGTGAAAACGGCTATTTGTCCAAAACACCCAGTTTTTTGAGCGAAGATGACGCAGGATATCTACCTCCTGAGAAGATACTTATTATCTGTACGGGTAGCCAGGGTGAGCCCCGTGCCGCACTAACTCGGATAGCTAACGACAATCACCCACGCATTGCCATGGGGGCAGGGGATACGGTTATCTTTTCGTCCCGGGTCATTCCTGGAAACGAACCTGCAATCAGCCGATTACAAAATAAATTAGTTCAACGCAGCATTGGGGTAATTACCGCTAGGAATAAGATGATCCATGTCTCTGGACATCCAGCTCGCGATGAGCTCACCCGAATGTACAACCATGTTCGACCATCTATATCGGTCCCAGTTCACGGTGAATTACGCCATCTAGTCGCCCATGCGAAACTCGCTCGGGAATGCCAGGTTCCAGAAGCGGTGGTAATCGAGAACGGTATGATTTTACGTTTAGGCCCTGGTGAACCCAAGATCATTGACCATGTACCGTCTGGAAGGCTAGTCGCCGATGGTAACCGAATCGTCCCAGTAGATGGAGAAACCATGCGTAGCCGCATTCGCACAATGTGGAATGGTTTTGCTGTAATCACAGTAGAAATTAACGGCGTTACGATGAGGAGCGAACCACAAATCTCAACGGCTGGCCTCTTTGAAGATGAAGATGACCAAGCCCTTTGCGATGTTCGTCTTGCTGTTGGGGAAGCCATAGCTAAACTAAAATCGGCGGAGATTAAAGATGATCAACTGGTGCAGGAAGCAATCCGAATAGCTGCGAGACGTACCCTCCGAAAAGCCCTAGGCAAACGTCCCGTCACACGTGTACATCTCGTCCGCTTACAGTAAGGATATAATATGATTGGCCAATTAAATCACGTTGCTATAGCTGTTCCAGACCTAAAAGCAGCTGCCGATATATACAAGTGTATGCTTGGAGCTAAAATTTCGAAACCAAGGGAAGAGCCAGACCATGGCGTAACTGTCGTATTCGTGGAATTGCCAAACACTAAGATCGAGCTCTTGGAGCCCCTAGGCGAAGGTTCACCCATTCACGGGTTTTTGAAAGCAAACCCGTCAGGAGGCATACACCACCTCTGCTTTGAAGTCGACAATATTATAATGGCGCGGGATCGTCTAAAGAACGAGGGCGCTCGGGTCCTAGGTGAGGGGGAACCC
>CAZSWX010000328.1:0-2834 GCA_964610865.1 uncultured Enterobacteriaceae bacterium | reverse complement strand
GGATCATCTGTTTCGATAGCACAATCTATCAGTTCGTTCAGTGTCGCATCCGTTGCGACCTTTGGACTTAGATCAAATGAAATTGGTGGATTGCTGGCTTGGTATTCTTCGACGGACTGCATGATCGTTCGCGCATAGATCAATTTGAGACGCGAAATTCCCTGAACAAAATCGGCCACGTATTCGTCAGCAGGATTTGTAATTATTTCTTCTGGGGTGCCAATCTGACTAAATTTTCCATCCTTCATAATAGCGATCCGGTGGCCGAGACGGATCGCCTCATCCAGGTCATGTGTGATAAAGAGCGTTGTCTTCTGCACTCGCTCAGTAAGTTCAAGAAACTCGCTCTGCAGTTGCCGACGAATAAGAGGATCAAGGGCGCTGAAGGGCTCGTCCATGAGCAAAATATCAGGATCTGAAGCTAAAGCGCGTGCTAAGCCAACACGCTGCTGCATCCCACCGGAAAGCTCCGCCGGCAGGCGGTCTCCCCATCCGGTCAATTGTACAAGGTCCAATTTTTCTTCGGCGGCTCTATGACGTTCCTTGGTGTCAACATTGCGTACTTCAAGGCCAAACGAAACATTGTCTCTAACTGTATAATGTGGAAACAAAGCTATATGCTGAAAGACCATGCCTATTTTTTCTGAGCGCATTCGCCGGAGTTCTTCTAGGGACTTTTCATTAATATCCTCGCCATTAATGAGAATACGTCCGGCCGTGGGTTCTATCAGTCGGTTGATGTGCCGAATGAGGGTCGACTTGCCGCTACCCGATAGGCCCATGACGCAGAAAATCTCACCCGGAGAAACCGTGAAATTGACGTCGGCGACGCCAACGACGCATTCGAAACGCTCAATGATTTCGTCCTTGGACAGGTGTTCACCGCGGGCAGCTTCAAGGGCGTCGGTAGGTTTGTCTCCAAAAATCTTCCACACATTTTCGCAAACAATAGCGTTGTCGGTCATGAATTTGCCAGCCAAAATAAGTAAATTGAGCAGATGAAGAAATGTCTTACCGTCTCTTCTTAAATGCTAAAAAGTTTGCCAGGCTGCAATCGACTATTGCCGAACACAGCCTGGCAAAATAATTAGATCAGGCCCGGAACCACCAGGCAATAGTAAGACTACTTCTTCAAGCTATCCGGTTTCTTTATACCTCCGCCGAGATCGCCAGCCCAATACCAAACAAGTTCTGGGTTTTGTTCTAAAATACGCTTCGCAGCGGTTGGTGCATCTATCTTTTCGGATTCCATCCAAGCCAAAGCCTGGTTCATAAAGCTAACATCAAGCGTGAGACGAGAAATCAAAACAGTCGCCCGGGGAAAATCCTTGCGGAAACCCAATCTGGCAACATGATAGTCTTGTGAATATCCCCATATCCCTTTGGAATCGCTTAAAAATTTGATATCGTAAAGTTTGCAAAGAAAATGTGGACACCATCCGGTAATCAGCACTGGTTTCTTTTTAGCATAGGCTTTCTTGAAAGCTGCATTCATTGCTGCGCCGGATGAGTTGACAACTTTGAAATCAAGCCCGTAAGCCTTGATCGTTTCGTTTGCCCGGATACTTACGCCCCACCCTGGACCGCCACTATGAATTATACCCTTCAGTGACTTTTGTACTTCAGGCTTCTTAAGATCTGCAATTGAGTTGAATGGCACATAAGCCGGGGCTAACAACCCAGATGGTACTGGCGCATAAGAGGTTCCAATGAAATCAAGCTTATCTTCATGTTTGTTGACATGAGGATGTTGGCCGGGCAGGAACGCAGTCGACATAAGATCAACATCACCAGTCGCTAAACCTTGGTATATTAGGCCCGTTCCCAATTTTTTTGCGTCGACTTCATAACCAATTTTTTCCAGAAGAATAGAAGCAGTCGTCATGAAAATTAGAGCAGACCCTGCACCGGGATTACCATAAATAATTTTTTTCTTACCAATCGGGGGTAAGTCCTTTGCCGAAGAAGTCTGGACGGTGAAAAGAATGACCGATAAAGAAAAGCTCAGCAGTGCTAGGCCTTTTAAAGTATTTCGAATACACTTTTCTGGGTAGTTCATATCACATCCTCCTGTTGTTAATGTTGCAGATAAATATGCTCAAAAAGTCACTATCAAATCTAAAACTCCTAATCTTTAGACTTAGATGTAGTAAAAAGGAGACCAGCATTTATTAATTTTCGAGCGAAGTTTATTTTTTTAGGGACCCCTAACTTTTTCTACCTAACTCACATAACACTATGTATCTATCAGGTTATAATAATTTTTGCATAGGTGATGAGTTAATAAAATATAATTTTAACAAATCCATCAAATTTTTTTGATTATAACTACTGATTTGTTACTGAGATTGGCCGAAGGATGTGAATAATCCGTATTGGCATCTACGCGCAATCAAATGAAGGCAGAAAGGAGTTTTCTAAATGGCGCACTTTTGTTTCGACATACGGATCTATAAGGTGCCCAGATAATCGCCATCGTTTATCACCATTTTTTAACCGGTAATTTAACGTTCCTTGGCAGCGCCAAGGAAGGCGTAGGCCAAGTCTAACCCCTTGCTGGCGGCACTGATAAAAGCGGCGATCCCCGCGAGCCCTAGTGCCATTGAAATGCTCCTTACCCTTGACCTTCACGTCAGCTCTTGTTTATTAGCACTGCCGCAATTGACTTGCCAGACAGCGAAGGAAGTGTTGTGGTCAAAAAACGCTCCATTATCAAGAGGTGCATAACCGTATCCCGTGGTATCACGGCTAAGGTTACGGTGTAACTATTCAGTTTTTACTCATGGAAAATTATAAAATCCCCATTGGCGAGTATGGCGAAAAATTGATTACCT
>CAZSWX010000327.1:0-2837 GCA_964610865.1 uncultured Enterobacteriaceae bacterium | reverse complement strand
ATGTCATAAATGTCGACCTTCCCCTCGGTTAACATCCGCGGCGTACCCTTTTCGACCAGGCAAATGTCTGCGGAGGTACCGCCCATGTCGAACGTAATAATATCTTTGTATCCTGCAAGCGCATCAAAATGTGCTGCAGCGATGACTCCTGCCGCCGAGCCGGATAACGCGGCGGCGATCGGCAAGCCAGATATCTCGTCGGCTTGTGCCAAACCCCCACTCGAACGCATAATATAGAACGGTGCTCGGATGTTCTTACGCTGCAAATGGTCGCTATCCGGTCATGATAAGCCGAGAGTAGTGGCATGAGCGCGGTATTAAGGCAGGTGGTGTTGGTGCGCTCGTATTCACGATATTTGCGGAGAATGTCCGAGGATATGGAGATAAAGCATTCTGGATATACGTCGCGTATGATGCGGCGTACCCGTTCCTCGTGCTCGGGGTTTCGATACGAGTGCAGCAAAGAGACAGCAATAGCTGTTATCCCTTGCTTTTGAAAATTTATCGCGATGGTCGCGATCTCTTCATCATTGATCTTCCGCGTAACAGAACCTCGAACATCCATGCGGGCATCGATCTCGCGAATCCGTTCGAGGGGCACGACGCGTTCAGGTTTGATCCACCATGTAATGTCGCCGAACTCTCCCGGTACGGTTTGCCGGGCGCATTCTAGAGCTTCTCGATAGCCCTTTGTAATGATCAATCCTAACTCGGAATATTTTCGCTCCAGGATCGCATTCGTAGCGACAGTAGTTCCATGAAAGACCGCGCGTACGTCAGGCGGCGATATCTGTTTTTCCGCAGTCATAAACTCGATGCCCTGCAGAAACCCATCCGCCGGATCTTGCGGGGTACTGGGGACCTTCGCCAGGTGAACCGTGCCATCCTTTTCGTTGAGCGCCACGACGTCGGTAAAGGTTCCCCCTATATCTATTGCCAGTCGCCAGGTCACATCTGTTCTCCCTCTTTAGTCGCCGAGCTAGTGCGGCGAAGCCTTAAAATGGATATGTCCGGGGGAATGCCGAGTCGCATAGGGTAACCGTAGAAACCAACGCAGCGCGTTACGAACATTTGCATTTTACCTCGCCGATACAACCCTTGGTCCGGTATTCCAAGCATTCCAATGACACTAAGTGCACGATCTTGGCCGAGTTGTATGCCCACATGACCGCCGTGTGTGTGTCCGGACAGAACTAGGTCCGCCGCATCGATTGGAAGATCGCCGAACGCGCGAGGGTCGTGGTTGAGAAGAAGGCGAGGCGTGTTCTCATTGTGGCTCCACGGCTTCATAATCTGGTCATAGAGTTTTTCCCGAGCGAAACGTTGAAAGAGAAAGTCGAGACCTGCAATTTCGAGTGGCCCTCCATCTACCATGATTGTGACTATCTTGTTCCGGAGGGTATGGACTCCTGCGTGGCCTAGGCGGGTGACGAGACGGTCTGGCGCGTCAAAGTCGTGATTTCCCAGGCAAGCCCACTGCCCAAAAGGGGCTTCAAGGATTCCGAGGGCCCTATATAGAGGCCGATCATATTCGCCGGTACGGTGAGTGAGAAAATCTCCAGTGTGTAGAACGATATCGGGTTTTGCGGCATTCGTAAGTGCGGCGACGGTAGAAAGTTTTGGCCAATCCATTTCTCCTCCGACATGAATGTCGGAGAGATGCGCAATGCGAAAACCGTCAAGTGCTTTCGGGAGTGTCGGAAAGAAAATATCCCTCTCGCTCACTTGGAAGTCGTAGGTGAGGTGCACGCTTCCTATGGAAAACGAGAGAGGTACGCCAGCGCTTATGAGGCCCAAGTGTTGCATGAATTCCCTGCGCTCTTGGCAGGGTGCAGCGTGGTGTTGGCGATTGTTTTGTAGGAGCGCTTCGATCCGAGGGCGCACGAGGTTATTTGCGGACTGCAGAAGTGCCCCTATAGAATAACCTGTTAATAGAAGGAGGTAGGTACTGTACCATATGGCGCCAAACCATGAGACCATAGGACTGTGCAGTAACGGGACCGCCGTGCCGGAGCGCGCCGCAAGGATTTGTGTTGCCATGGTAAGGTCAGCGATCATTCCCACTACGGTAATGATCGCAAGGGTTCCTGAATCGGCACCAAAAACCTTGTAGCATTGACCGTGCAAGCGAAGTCTCGCGTAGGAGAATGGTACAATGGCAATAGGCACCATGGCTATTAGATACGCCGCTCTCCAGGTGACATATAGCCACATGTATATGGCAGCGATTAGGAGCAGAAGATTTACAAAAACTTGCCAAATACGTTGAGAGTGTGGCGTTACTAAATCCGTCGAGAGTATTAAAGCGTGCATGGAGTAGTTTAGGGCTAATGTGACGACGACGATCAGTTACGAGTCATCATAAAATTGCCCGTCGTGTCTACATTAACGGTGAAGCCTGGCGGTACGGTGACCGTAGAATCGTACTGTTGAACGATCGCCGGCCCAGAGAAAGAAGTGCCAATCCCTAATCCTGTCCGATCATAGACTGGACAATCTATAAAGCCAGCGGATTCAAAAAAGAATAACGAACGATTGGGTTTTATTTGTAGAACTCCACTTTTATTCGTGACTTTCGGGCCGCAAGGTTGTCGGCTTGCGGTGGTGATCTTCAGACGGACTGTCGACAACATTACCTTTCTGCGGCTTTCGTATGAGAAGCCGCAGAAGTCCTCATGCTTCTTGTGGAAATCCACTATCGCCTGTTCTAAAACTTTGGGAGTAAGTAATTGCGAAGGAAGCTCCACTAAAAGATTCGTCAACATATCATGGTAGCAGAATTCGAGCGCCCGTGCCAATGCATTCGTGAAACTGGAGGCCGGGTCTGACCGGCTCGG
>CAZSWX010000326.1:0-2841 GCA_964610865.1 uncultured Enterobacteriaceae bacterium | reverse complement strand
CAACCGAGGCAAGAATAGCTGTGGAAAAAGCCTGGAATACTTATCATGATGGTGCGTTAGGCGGGACACTTCCATCTCCGGATATACAGACTGACTTAGAGAAAAAACTGCATCTTTGTAGAGAGTTATTATCAGAAGCCTATTAAGCTGAGGATAAAGGCATTACCGAAAAAACTAAAAATTTAATCAGCGAAATTCTCAGTATAAGTAATAACGTCATAACAGAAAGCCAGGTGCCTAAAAAATGAAATGTTCAAAACTGATATTTCATATATTTGTTTTACTTTTTTTGTTGTCTCTTGATAATCATTTATTTGCAGAAACAAATAAATTAAGTGTCAGAGATCCTGTGGAAATGGTAACAATCCATGCTGGAGAATTTCTTATGGGGAGTAAAGCCAGCGAGGGAAGACCTGATGAGCGCCCACAAAAAAAAATATATCTGAGTGCTTATAAAATTGATGCTAATGAAGTAAGTAATAAACGTTATTTAAAATTTATTCATAAAACAGAAAGAAAAGAACCTCCAAATCCCTATGGAGAAAAACCTCTTTCTGAAGTTGAAGGAGTCAGTGAATTACCGGTTGATCAAATAACATGGTATGACGCCGTTGATTACTGCCGGTGGGCAGGTAAAAGATTACCAACTGAAGCTGAATGGGAAAAAGCAGCTAGGGGAAGCAAAGGATTTGTATACCCCTGGGGTTTTAATCCCCCTGAAGTATCTTTTGTTAATTTTCAAAAACAATGGGAAGGAATAAAAACATTATGGCCTGCAAATCTAAGTAATGAAAGTAACTCCCCATATGGTTTGATCGGGATGGCAGGAAATGCGCGTGAATGGGTCTACGATTGGTATTCTCCAAATTATTTTAGCAAGTCTTCCAAAAAGAATCCTCAAGGTCCAAAGAATGGAATTTTAAAGGTTATTAAAGGGGGATCCTGGCATAGTTTTAAATCAGATTTAAGATCTGCTTCAAGAGGCAAAGGTGGTTTTGCTCTTAAAACAGACTGAATTGGGTTCCGCTGTGCTAAAACAATAATCGAAAAATAATAAGGAGACGGCCGTAATGTCATTCAAAAATATATTTAATAAAAACTCCTGCTTTTTTATCTATATGATTTTGGTTTTATTCATTTTTTCAGTTAATAAAGTTTTTGCTTTAGGTGGTACACCTGAAAATATGGTTCTTATAAATGCAGGGGGCTTTACACGTGGTATTGATAAAAATCAAATATTGGGAATAAATCAAACAAAACTGGGAAACCAAAATAAAATATCGAAAGCTCAATTTTCAACATTCGAAGATGAAACTCCAGCAAAGATGATTTATTTGCCATCCTACTATATTGATAAATTTGAAGTTTCAAATGATGAATATACAAAATTTATACTTGCTACAGACCATCCCGCACCAGCTTATTGGGATCACCATAAATTAAATGAGCCCAACCAACCTGTAACCGCTGTCAACAGGTATGAAGCAACTACCTACTGCCTTTGGGCTAACAAACGTCTTCCAACAGAAGCCGAATGGGAAAAAGCAGCAAGAGGTCCTGCTGGTTTAATATATCCATGGGGCAATAATCTAGATTCTACTAAAGCTAACTTTGCCAAAGGAAAAAGTGGTGAAAAACACATAACCGATAGTGTCGATTCTCATCCCGAAGGAAAAAGTTACTATGGGGCATATAACATGGCAGGAAATGTTTTTGAATGGGTTCATGATTGGTATGACCCAGATTACTATAAAACCTCGAGGGATATAAGAAACCCTCAGGGGCCTACCCTTGGAATTATTTCAACCAAAAACCTTCTAAATAAATATGAGCCGTTAAGTGATAAAAGGCGAGTTATTCGTGGAGGATCCTGGTTTGCTCCAGCAGCAAGTATAACTACCACACATCGTTTTTGGAATAACCCCATAAACAATTCTTATGGAGTGGGTTTGGGTTTTAGATGTGCGCGGGATAAATTAGCCGAACCAAGTTTGGAAGCACGATCTTATTATATGGATGCATTAGTTCAATTGGGAGAAAACAAGTATCAGGGTGCTAAAGAGTCGATCGAAAATGCAATTAATATAAGCCCAAATAATGAAGAATATATAAGCATGAAAAAATTAATAGAAAAATCTCTAAACTAGTATTTATTTGCTCGTCATATTTAAATAACATTAAGCTTAGGAAAATTGAGACAATGTTTGGATCTAAATATAAACAAAAAATAATTTTTATAGTCTTATCAATTTGTGGATTTATCTTATTGTTAAATTTATTTTTAATTGGCAATTTAAACGCAAATAACACTAACGATCCCCATTTAACAGTAGAAAATGAACTTGATGAAGAGGAAGGTGATATTAGTGTTCATGGTCAGCCATGCCCTGAAATACGAAAAGTTTCTCCAGCGCCTAAAGAAATAAAAAACAAAATCAACCCTTTACGTAAAGAACCTCGAAACCTTAAAAAGGGAAAGGTTCTTTATAGGCTAAAAGCAAGGAAAGCTTGCAAATATTGCCATGGGATGGGAGGAAAGGGGGATGGTTCCATGGCTGATTTGATGGATAATCCTCCAAGAAATTTAACATGTAAAATTTATATGAATAAAATTACAGATGGTGAATTATTTTGGGTAATTAAGGAAGGAATAGTCGAAGGAGGAATGCCATCTTACAATCATTTATCCAATGAAAAGATTTGGCAGCTTATTCAATACATCAGAACATTTTCGAGTTAATTATTAATTTATACAAACTCTGTCTAAGATGGAAACTTCGATAGATTTTTCTATATCTAGTATGTCTCCTGCTGGAATTAATACATTATGAGAGGCAAAAA
>CAZSWX010000325.1:0-2843 GCA_964610865.1 uncultured Enterobacteriaceae bacterium | reverse complement strand
GGAACCCGCACCGTCCGCACGGACCGGCCAACGGCCCGGCTAATACAATCTGCGACTTCAGTCCAGCAATATGATCGGGATTCTGCCACGTGATAAATCCCGGTAACACCCGGCGCTGTTCCGGCCCTGACCAGCGCTTTGACCAAGTCTGAAACGTGAATCAGCTGTATCAATCTTTCCGGTCCTGCCGGCGAGAGCAGGAGTCCCCGAGCTGCTAGTCGAAACAGCAAAAGGAAGTCCTTCTCTCTAGGACCGTAAACGACTGGAGCCCGAAGTGTCACAACCTCGAACGAATCTGCGGCCTCTTGGCAAACCTGTTCTGCAAGAAGCTTGCTTCGTCCGTAGGCAGTAATTGGATGCGGCTTATCGTCAACTCCTATCGGTACCCCATTTATGGACGGCCCCGCCGCGGCGAGAGAACTAAGATAAACTAGCCGGCGCGGACTTGGTGAGGACTCCAGCATCGCTCTAATAAGGTTTCGAGTACCTTCTGCGTTTGCGCGCATGTAAGTAGTTTCTCTCGGCGCTTTCGTTACAGCTGCCACGTGATACACCACTTCAGCGCCGGAAACCGCCGCTTTCAGACTCGGAAGATCCCCCAAAGATCCTTTGATTACGTCCACTCTTTGCGTCCGCAACCTGGTCGTGTCGCTTGTGTCGCGTACCAATACGCATGGGCGAATACCCTCTCGGACGAGTGCATCCACAAGATGCGACCCTATAAACCCCGTACCGCCTGTAACAAGCACACGGTTGCCCGCCTTCACCGACCACGCAGTCGCTGTTTTCCCTAGATTATTCAGATCAGACATCAAAACACGCTAAACCCGCAGGCTAGATAACAGATTTACCTATTTTAACCAAGAGGCAACATTCCTGTTGTACAAATTTTAGCAGAAATGACCTCGTTCGTTAAATAGCTTCCCCACTCATTTTCTCCAACTCTCTTGACAATGCCGGATAGAGCGTTGTTATAAACACCGTGTATGCCTAAAACCGAAGCCGCTCGAGAAGACCAAAGGGGCACGGACGTAGCCTCGATTCGGACCCTGCTTGAAGATATTCCCGAGACAAAGAAGCTCACACTCTTGCGTAAAGAATATGCTAGCATCCTCAAACCAAATCCCAAAGTTTATTGGATAGACCTAGTCGCCTCCAGCTCAATCGGTTGGCTAGCGTTCAGTCTGAGTCTTAATACAGCCGCTGGCACAGCACTTTATTTTTTCACTAGCCTCGTAGCTGCCTTCGCGCTTCTCCGCGCCGTCTTGTTCATACACGAGATCGCTCACTACAAGCGCGGTACACTGCCCGGTTTCGAGATTGCGTGGCACTTTGTAGTCGGACTACCGTTTCTCCTTCCCAGCTTCATGTATGTTGGATCTCACGGTGATCACCACCGGCCCCACATTTACGGAACAATACAAGACCCCGAGTACACTAAGCTAGCCTCTGGCAACGTCCTTACTTTGCTCGGGTTCGTTCTGGGCACGATTTTCGTGCCCGTACTTTTAATACTTCGCTGGGGGCTGTTGGGACCCGCGTCCTATTTTTCGCCAAAAATGCGAGCCTTTCTAATCCGCCACGGTTCCACGCTCGTTATTAACCCTTGGTACCAGCGGCCTTTTACAAAACCGCGTTATCGCCGCCGTTGGCTGATCCAGGAGCTAGCGGTGACCTTCATCGTGTGGGCCGTGAGTTGCGGCTTGGTCGCGGAACAGCTTCCTATCCGCCTGCTCTTTCAATGGTACTTTGTAACTACGGGCATGCTAATGATCAACCAGATTCGCACGATCGCGGCCCACCGCTATAAAAGTAGCGGGACTGAGCTTAGCCTGCAGCAGCAGCTAGTTGATTCGGTTACATTGACCGGGTCATCCGTGTTCACCGTCCTGGCTGCACCCGTAGGGCTCCGTTTTCACGCACTTCACCATCTATTACCCAACGTGCCTTACCATTATCTTGGCGAAATCCACCGTGTGTTTGTAGCAGCGTTGCCAGAGGCGATAGGCTATCAGCAAACTACAGAGACAAGCATTTCGGGTGCAATCGCCAGTCTTGTTCGCAGCTTCAAGAAAAGAAAAGCAAAACCCAAGATCAACGAAGAAGTCGCTGACGAAGAACCCTCCAGAGAATCGGCCAAGCCCATATAAAAGGGTGGCGCACCTGACGTTCGTTCAGTTGGATCGACACTCCAGCATGTCGGCCAAGTTTCCACACAACATACGGTAACCAGTCTTTAAATGTGATCGCCGTTTTGAGAAGCCTCAAAATGTAGACGCTTTTGGCTATAAATTTCTGAACAATCCAGAAAATACGCAATCTCAACCGTGTTGGTCGACCAAGCAGTAATTGCCAAACCCCCCTGCCAACCTCCTGCACAGGCAGGCCTTCTGTAGCCAATCGGCGGAGCACGAGGGTGGCTATATTGTCGTATCGGCTTGGCGACGTGTCGAACAACTCCCCAATACTCTTGGGCCGTTCGGGACGAAACTCGGTCCTATAGGTTTCGCGAAACCCTATCCCCCAAAGTTCCGAATTACGGACTTCTCCTCCACATCGTACCGACGCCGCAATAGGCAATAAGACGGAAACGAACGTACTAGCCGCTTGTGTAAACGCCGCAACGACTCGTTCCCTTTCTCCCCCATCTCGGCAAAAGGTTAGACGGGTCGGTTGGGAAAACCGCGCCCAAATGAGCGGCGACAAGGCTCTACTGGTAGTGCCAAATTCGAAGTCGGCCGTTGTGATGACAGCATATTTTGCACGGAGTACCTCAAGCCCAGTACTGACTTCAATATAGAAAACGTTTGGAGGAAGCGCCGCGTTCAACCAGCGAAGAAGTA
>CAZSWX010000324.1:0-2848 GCA_964610865.1 uncultured Enterobacteriaceae bacterium | reverse complement strand
GCAATGTCAGAGAACAGATAGGATGCCTCGAGTTTTAGATAGTGTTCGTTCATGGTTATCATTTTTACTGTCCTCCGATTTGTTCCGGACTGGGTCAATAATCATTATCTTCGTTATGTATTTGTTAGATTTTGGGAATTATTTCTTGAGCGCACAATTCCAGGTGTTCCATGTCGTCAAAGGCGGGATTGAATAAGAGATGTTCGGCACCCGCGCGTACGATTTCTCCTACCTTGTTCACGCATTCGTCGATGTTGCCCCAGACGGCCACATTTGAGGCCATATCGGCATTTTTGTACCGGATGCCGAACCATTCTCTAAGACGGCGTTCGGCCCGATCACGGTTATTGTCGACAGCGATATAAACTCTTTTGGATACGGTAAACGCCGCCGGGTCCCGGTCCGCTTCATGTAAGTATTGTCGTATAAGATTTGATTGCTTGATGAAATCTTGCGTTGAAGAAGATCCTGCCCCCATCCAGCCGTCTCCGTGACGTACGGCCCGGCGGAGCGGCCGTTCCAGACGAGCGCCGAACCAGATAGGAGGATGTGGTTTCTGTAGGGGTTTGGGTTCCATAGAGACGTTCTCAAAATTCCAAAATGTACCGGTGACAGTGGCTTTTGATTCCGTCCAGAGCGCTTTGATAGTCTTTATACCTTCGACAAAGCGGCGCGCCCGAAGTTCGCTCGAGTATCCGAATACCTTTTCGGGAACGTGCCCACCGACACCAATCCCCAAGGTCAGTCGGCCCTTGCTCATTTGGTCGAGACTTGAGAGGCTTTTTGCGAGCTGGACCGGGTTCCGCAGCACGGTCAACAGAACTGAAGTCCCGAGACGGACTTTGGATGTTATCGCCGCGACGTAATTAAGTAACGCGACCGGTTCAAGAATAGGAAAGTCACTGACAATAGTCTCTTGCACCCAGAGACTCTCGTAATTTAGGGCCTCGGCCCTTTGTACGAAATCCCGTACAAATGTCATGTCGACATCTGAGTCGGTAAATACTTGTGGAATCGCAATGCCACACGCGACAGGGGTGCTGGGCATAGTAATCGTCTCCTTTTCCCGCTTAACGTTCTGCGTTGCCGCATCATGCCACACAATGCGCGGTGACAGAATGCCACCCATTCAGAAAATACTAGCTACTAGTTGGGATCCCTATAGCTGTTTTATTTGGTCGCGGCCCGTACTCGAAAGGCGGATCGTGCGCTGCCAAATACCCGCAGTATGGATATAGCCCAGACGGTCAAGCCGATTCACAATGACGCTTAGACGCGATGGCGGGAGATCCGTAACTGCGCTCAGCTCTGGAAGGCTTTTCGGGCTATCTTCGAGTCCCTTTAATACGGTCGTTCCGTCGCTCTTGCTACCGGTAAAGGCCATAGTTTTTGTTAATGCAGTTATTGCCGAATGAGACTCCGAATAGGCGCCCGCACCGGCCGCCGGTTCGAATGTAAAGGAGGCCAATCCAGCATTCCCCAGGCGTTGGACCAGCCCGGCCCGGATCAACCCTTGAACGTGCTGGTAACACCCAGACGCAGTAAGGCTTGTGTAATCGCTCAATTCAACCATCGTTGTGTAGCCGTTCTGAATGAGAACGAGGATCTGTTCTTGTTCAGGGCAAAGCGGCGCGGGGGTCCTCTCTCTGTCCAAATCTGGTGTTGACTGAGAACGCGTCACCAGAGACACCCCGAAGACTATCGGAAGGGTGACCACGGAGCCAATTATGACGGTATGTGTTGAACCTAAAGCCACGCCCGCGAGGTTGAGGGCCTCGTAGACGAGCATCGCGAGAATGCCTGCCAGGGTTCCCCAGAATGCACCAGCGGAAGTGATAAATTCCCACCGGTGGCCAATGAAGAAAATAAAGGCCGCGGGGCCCAGCATGGCGCAGCTTACGGCTAATAGATAGTAAGGACCGCCTGGATAGAAGCTTAATAGCCAAATAGCGGCTCCTGTAAGGACAGTGAGTATTCGGCTGGCTCGTAGGACCTCAGTGGAAGATGCGTCCGGCCGGACAAAGCGCTGGTATACGTCGCGCGCAAGCGAAGAAGTAATCCCCATATGTGCGTTGCTGGTCGTAGAGATGGTAGCTGCTAGCGCGGCCACGAGGCCCAACAATGCGATCCCGGCAGGAAAATCTCGCATGAGGAGACCATATGCCCCCATCGGATTAACTGGATTGGTAGGATCGAGAAACGAGTCCCGGTATACGCTCCCCGCATACAGGCCCAGGACCCCAATTGCACCGTGAATAACCAGTACTAAGATCCCGCCTATTATAAATTGAGATCGAGCGATCGACTCCGTTTGCGCTGCTGCTGCCCGTAACCAGTAGTAATTCCCTCCCCATTGGATAAAAAAACCGATCACCAGCGAAACAGTTAATACGCTCGGGTAACTTAGCCCTACTATTGGAAATGTACCAAGTAGACCGGTTGAGAGGGGAGTCTCCGTGACAAAATTTTGTGAAATTAGGTCCCAGCCGCCGTAGGTAGTGACGCAGTACAGGGCGAGGCCGGGAAGCAAAATAAAGCCAAGTAAGACCTGGACGACGTCCGTGAGTGTTAATGCCCACATGCCGCCCAGTAAAATAAATGTGAGATGGCCGACAAGAACGACACTAATCATTACCCACAGAGGCGCACCGAGAAACCCCTGCATGATGAGTGCCATTGCCACCACGTTCATCGCTACTACGCCGGCCACACCTAACAGCGTTGCTGCACTGACTACTACGCGCGTCCGGACATCGAAGCGCATCTCGAGCCACTCGGGAATGGTGTATGCCCCTGATCGTCGGATATAGGGGCCTGCGTAGAGGCCGTACAGAGTGTACCCAATGAC
>CAZSWX010000323.1:0-2858 GCA_964610865.1 uncultured Enterobacteriaceae bacterium | reverse complement strand
CCTACATGTCCTCCATTTTTTCTCTATTTGCAACATGTTAGTTTACGCAGAGCAAAGGGAGCATCGCATGGAAATGGACTCTACGGACGGGCCCGAAAAACACCACCACAGTACAAGTAATACAGCTTATCGATTCTGCCCGAAGTGTGCGGGTTCGTTAACCCGCCAAGTCATTAAAACAAACGAGCCTGCCCGTTCAGTCTGCCGTACGTGTTCATTCATTTTCTATGATGACCCCAAAGTCGCAGCCTGTACAATTCCTATCGCCAATGGGGAAATACTCCTGTTAAGACGAGGAATAGAACCAGGGTTCGGCAAGTGGGTATTTCCTGGCGGATTCTTAGACAAAGGCGAGCGAGTCCCGGATGCTGCTATTCGAGAGACTTTAGAAGAAACCGGAGTAAAAGTGGAAGTTGGACATTTGCTCAACGCCTACTCTTACAAGGGTTACCCTGTAATCGTCATGGTATACCCAGCTAAAATCATAGAGGGTGTTCCGCGACCACTTGATGAAACACTCGAAGTCGCTTTCTTCGCGCCGGAACAGATACCATGGGAAGATCTGGCGTTTCCTAGTACGAAGGACGCCTTGCACGAGTATTTATCGACGACTGGTCGTCTAAAGTAATCAAATCGGCGACCAACTTTTTTTAGCTGGGGCTTTCTGTTACCGTGGTATAAACAGCGTAGGAGGAAATGAATGGCAGAGGAAAAACAATTATCCGCTGAGGAACAACTAAAGAAAGCAACATGGGGATACATAGGGGTCGGTACACTTTGGTTATCGCTAATCCTTTCCGGCGTTGCGGTAGAACGGCTTGGTCTGTCCACAGGCATCCTAACGGGACTTTTACCTGGGGAAGTCAACACGCTACGCGACGATAACTCGGCATTGAACGAACAGGTTCGCACACTCAAGGACAAATCACAGCGCCTTGATGGGCTGATTGGTCGAGAACGTGCCACTGCAGAGGCGCTCGAGTATTGTCAGGCGGAAAACAGGGAAATCAACGCCGAGATAAAGTCGTTGAAGGCAAAATAACCCTACGCCAAGCTCCCCCTGTAGTCAGACATTCATCGCGGCTCCCCCTATGTGGAGCCGCGATTGAACCTCTATTAGAAACGATTTCCGGTGGGTTGGCCAGATCTCCTGGAAATGTGCTAATTGCAGCCCCCCCCCGGTACATTTCACGCGAGCATCATTCAATAAAGGGGCTAAAATTGCGCATCGCCCGTAAGAGAGCATCCAAATCGGCGTATTCGCTCAATTCTATATAGAGCGTATCGTACTGATCCTTAACCTCCAAAGGGTCCTGCTCCGAACTAGGGACAGAAAAAAGCCCTTCAAACTGCTTGAGCAGAGCCTGGGATTCGAGTTTCTTCTCGACCAAAATCTCGTCATTCATCGCGATCAGTAGCTTAATTCGTCCGATTAACCTGAGGACCATATCCTCATCAGTCCGCTCAACCATGGAAAAGATCCCTCCCCGTTAACCAGACCGGCACTACTCGCCGTCACTCTGCTTTTGTTCCCGCAACTGCCGTTTCCAATCAAGCATACGTGCCTTTGCCGCCACCGCCTCGGCCTCGGGTATCATGTCCTTTTGCTGGTATAAACGGGACAATATTGTGTAACTGATCTCATCATCCGGACTCAGTTCGGTAAGCTTTTTTGCCATCTCAATGGCCTCGTCAAGTTGATCATTATCAGCATACGCATGGGCCAAATCGTGCACAGCCTCGACATGCTCAGGGTTTAATTTCAAGATCGCCTGATAAGTTACGATCGCCTGTTGCGTTTCTCCGTCGCAAAGGAAGTCATAAGCCTGGTCATACATCTCTTCGATTGATGGCATCGCTCCTTGGTCCTTCATAATCGGTAAGCCTAACACCTGTGAAAGGCACTCTAGTATTCTTATTTACATGCTCTGTACCCCAAAGTAGCCGATTTGAACGAGGCCGCAACCCTACTCCTATCGTTGACAGCCTTTCGGTCTCTTTCTATGGTCTACGTCACGTGAATGATCATAAGCAGTTAATAGAAAACCGAGTGCTCGATTTCATAAAGGAACCGCGGCCGGACCAGTTCAATAGCCTAGCCTTATCCGTGTTCGCCTTCCAATTCGAAAAGAACGAAGCATACCGGCGCTTCTGCACGAGCAGGAACAAGACGCCTTCTAACGTGAATTCATGGAAAACCATCCCTGCAGTGCCGACGGTAGCATTTAAGGAACTTGACCTTTGTTGCGGGCCACCAGAACGTATTTTCCTGACCAGCGGTACTACGGAGGGCCAAGAAAAGAGAGGAAGGCATTTGCTCACAAACTCGGATTTATACCAGGCGTCGTCAATGTCTCATTTCGGTCAGTGTGTCATGCCGGACCGCCCACTACTCCATTTCTTAAATCTGATACCGTCTCCCCAATCCCAGCCCTATTCTTCGCTGGCCCTGATGGCAGAATGGGCAGCCAAAAATTTCGGGACGACTCAGGCCCGGTGGTTTATCAATTCTGAAGGGATTCATCTCGAGCCTTTCGCCTCAGCACTCGAGGAGGCAGAGCGGGACAACCAGCCGGTCTGCATTCTAGGAGTCACCTCCGCATTGGTGGTTTTTTTTGATTGGTGTAGCAACAACCAGAAAATCTTCGCACTACCGCGAGGCAGCAGAATAATGGACACCGGAGGCAACAAAGGTAAGACTCGGACGATTTCTCGTAAGGGCTTTTTGCAGGCGTGTTGGAAATATTTAAAAGTCCCAGGTTATTATTGCGTGAATGAATATGGCATGACAGAAATGTGCTCGCAGTTTTACGACCATGTCCTGTACAACCGCTTCAGGAAAAGCAACGAATCACGCT
>CAZSWX010000322.1:0-2873 GCA_964610865.1 uncultured Enterobacteriaceae bacterium | reverse complement strand
GCGCCGATTTGAAGATAGGAATATGCGGAGAGCATGGCGGGGATCCAGCATCCGTTAAGTTCTTCCACGACGTCGGGTTAGATTACGTGTCTTGCTCCCCCTTTCGCGTTCCCATCGCGCGGCTGGCTGCCGCTCAAGCCGCCCTCAAAGAGGACTAAGAAAGTTCGGTCGAATACGAAACGCAATGTTGATCATCGTTTGCAGGCCAATTATATTTCTCGAGATTCCAGCAAGTACCTTGATGAATCCAACCTATGTTGTACGTAAATGGTAGAACCCGTGTTATTGGCATTTTCGGCGATCCTGTTTCCCACAGTCTCTCTCCGACAATGCATAATGCCGCTTTCCGACATTTAAAAATACCCTATATTTACGTGCCTTTTCACGTGAGGCCGAGCGATTTGGCAGAGTCGGCTGGCGCGATCCGATCTCTTCAAATCCACGGTATCAACGTCACACTGCCACACAAAGAGACGATTCTTGGCCATTTGGATGTGCTGAGTGAGAATGCTCGGTTGTGCAACGCGGTCAATACGGTCGTGAACCGTGATGGGAAACTGTACGGCGATAACACTGACGGGCAAGGATTTCTTCGTTCGCTCAACGAACGAGGGCGACAAGTGACCAATCGACGTGCATTACTTATTGGCGCAGGAGGTGCCTCTCGTTCGGTCCTAGTGGCGCTCATACAGGCAGGATGCCCGCAGGTCACGATAGTCAACCGGAATATCCGAAGGGCCGAGGCACTGGCACTTGCGTATCGAGACTTGGGGCAAACAGAGGTAACCGTGGCATCGTTGAATGATGTAGCGGACCCGGCTCTCTTAAGTTCAATGTCCTTGGTAGTAAACGGTCTCCCAGGGCATGTCCAAAAGGATTGCCTCCCGACATTACCATACGAAGCGACAACGAGAAGGTGCCTTTTCTACGATTTGTTTTACCAAACGCTTCCCACGGCCTTCCTAGTTGGAGCCCAACAGGCGCAACGGCCACTCATGGATGGCAGGCGTATGCTACTACATCAAGGGGCGTTAGCGTTTAAGCTATGGACGGGTAAGGACGCCCCGGTCAAAATTATGTCAGCCGCGCTAACGAAAGCGCTCTCGACACCATGAACAGTAACCGTCGCGAAGATCTTTCGGGTGCCCCGATGTTGTAGCAATTTGGGCAGCACCTAATGAACGGGACCAACATCGGCAAATACTGACCGGTCATTCACCGAGGACAACGCACCGTATCACAGGACCTGCTTGACAGTTTCAGCCGCCTGGTGCCGAACGCACAGTGAAACTATTTCGTACGGTCTACGACCAAATGTCGTGCCTCGTCTGAAGAAAAATCGTACCGGGCCGCGCAGAAATCACATTTTGCCACAACCCTGCCTTTCTCAAGCAATATTGCTTCGATCTCCTTTTCACCCAGAGCAACAATAATGCTTTGGACGCGCTCGCGAGTACACCGGCACTCAAAGCAAACTGGCATTTCGTCAACAAGCGTTGGCGTGAAGTCTTCGAGTATATTTCGCAAAATTCGATACGGCGATTGTCCTTCAAAAATCATAGTACTTACAGGCCGAGCGCGGCGTATCGCGGCCTCAACGTAACCTAACGTTGTTCTTTTAACTCCCGGCATTGCTAGAACGAGGAACCAACCCGCGGACGATAAACTGTCGTCAGATTCGTCAAAAACGCCGAGACTCAGCGCTGAGAGAATCTGCTCGGATGTAGCCAAATGATGACTTATGTCCTCCCCTATCTCTCCAGAAACGATCGGCGAGACGGACCTGTGCGAATGCCGATCACCTGGCTGATTTCTGATGATCATCATAGTTCCTTCCCCTACCGCTCCACCGACATCTAATTTTCCATCTTTCAGAGGACAATGGACGTCTGGCTGATAAACGAAGCCGCGCACACTGCCTCGGCCGTTCGCATCCGCGATTATCCCACCTAAAGGTCCGTTTCCCAGGAACTGTATTGATAGTTGCCCCTCCCCTATGGAATTACTTCCTAAAAGCAACGCGGCTGTGAGGGCCCGTCCCAACGCCGCACTTGCTGTCGGCGCCGTATGGTGTGTTCGGCGGGCATCGTCTACTAAACTAGTGGAACGAACACAAAGGGCACGTAGCGTTCCCTTTGCCGCTATTGCTGTGACTAACCCGTCAGAATGTTTCATGAATTAACAGGTCTCTCGCTCTGCGGCGTCGTTTCTTTTAAGGAGACCGTTTCTACAACTTCAAGTCCATAACCGGGAAGACTCACTAGCCTACGGGGCGTATTGGTTAAGAGCCTCATTTTTCGCACGCCCTGGTCACGTAAAATCTGTGCACCTATCCCGTAGTCTCTGAAGTCTCGCAACTGCGAGCCTGGGCTGTTACTCATTTGTTCAGAATGCGACTCAACAGTATTGGCTGCGCGACTAGCCTCACGGCTTGTGTCGCGAAACAGTTGCTCTCCCTGGCCGCCTTGTCTCAAATACAAAATGACGCCGCGCCCTTCTGAGGCTATCATTTCCATCGATTCTCTCAACAACGCACTCGTATTACCAAACGTATATCCGAACACGTCACCGGGCACATATTCCGCGTGCGGCCTTACGAGTACCGGCTCGTCTGCGCTGATCTCTCCTTTTACGAGAACAAAATGCTCGGCTTCATCGACATCGCTAGTGTAGACATGAGCAACGAAATCACCACCGTATTGCGTAGGCAATGTAGCTTTAGCTACTCGGTGTACAAGTGAGTCGTTCTCTAAGCGGTAGTGGACTAGATCAGCAATAGTTGCGATCTTCAAACCGTGGGTGACAGCGAAGTCTTCTAAATCTGGCAAACGTGCCATCGTGCCGTCCTCTCGCATTATCTCACAAATAATCCC
>CAZSWX010000321.1:0-2873 GCA_964610865.1 uncultured Enterobacteriaceae bacterium | reverse complement strand
GGCCGCTAGTCGCTCCTACCAGCGCACCTGCTATGCTCAGCACGCCTCGGCCTGGGTCTCCCCCGGTTCTTTCTTCTATTTTTATGACCTCTGCTCCAAGATCCGCCAACATCATCGTCGAAACAGGTCCTTGTTGCCAAATGGTCCAATCTAGAATTCGCACACCGTCTAGTGGTTTTGTCATAGTCTCCCTCCCACGCGAAATATCGGCATTCAACGAAACTTAACACAGCCTTGAGGCAGAACAAGGGAAACTCGGAGAACTCGGACCGAATAGTGTATTGTTGCCGTTGCCTTTATGTACTCTTGTTCCTTTTCTTGGTAGACGCTATAGAGATTCGGCCGGTAAAGGAGGGTCGTACGACTCATGCGCGTTGATTTTCATGTTCACACCACACGAGGCAGTTCAGATAGCAACCTTGACCCTTTGGTCATGATTGACCAAGCAGAGAAAGTCGGGCTGGAAGGAATTTGTATCACTGAGCATGACAATGCTTGGAAGGATACTGAGATAGAACAATACGCTGCTGACCGTGGGGTTACTCTCTTCCTTGGAATAGAGGTAACTACGGAATGGGGTCATGTAGGCGCCTTCGGTTTGGACGCCTACGTCGGCGGGATATATAAGGTGAAAGAATTGAGAAAAATCATAAATGAGGTGGATGGGTTCCTTATAGCTAACCATCCGTTCCGCTACAAATTGGACCCTAGGTTTCAATTCATCCATAAAACAGATCCGATTGACCCCTCCGATCCGGCGTCCGGCAGTAAAGCCCTCGAGCTTTTTAAGTATGTGGATGCGGTTGAAGTAATTAACGGTGGCTGCTCGGAAGAGGAGAACCTGTATGCTCAGGCAGTCGCGGAATATCTGGGCTGCAAACGACTTGGGGGAAGTGATAGTCATTCCGCGTCATCGCTCGGTTGCGCAGTGACGGTCTTCGATCGAAGCATAGGGAACACAGAAGAACTTATCTCTGAGCTCAAAACAGGAAATTACACGACGGCTCAAGGCCTCAACACCGGCACGCTTAGAAGTTTCCCCTAGAGGCTAGCGCCCTTTACCATGGATAATAATAAGGAACAGCGCCCTGACCGGTACAGCAAAGCTTTGACCATCGCGGGCTCCGATAGTGGAGGAGGTGCGGGCATACAGGCGGACCTTAAAACCTTCATTACCCGTGGTGTATATGGAATGAGTATTCTAACCGCCGCAACAGCGCAGAATACTATTGGGGTACAGGCGGTAACGGAATTGCCGTGCGAATTTGTTTCTCAGCAATTTGACAGCGTGCTTAGTGATATTGAGGTGGACGCTGCCAAAACCGGAATGATTTCGTCCGCCAGGATGGTGGAGGTTGTGAGCCAAAAGGCGAGGGAATATAAGCTGACCCGGCTCGTTGTCGACCCAGTCATGGTTGCGAAGGGCGGCTATCTTCTTTTAGAGCCCGGTGCGCGGAAAGTATTAGTGGAAAAGTTGTTGCCGCTTGCTTTCGTTGTCACCCCTAACTTGTACGAAGCAGGTATCTTATCGGGAATAGAAAACGTGAATGACCGGGCCAGTATGGAGGCAGCGGCCAAAAAAATCAAACACTTCGGCCCTACGCATGTTGTAATAAAAGGGGGCCATTTGGAAGAAGATGCGAGCGATCTATTGTACGATGGATCGAGTTTTCAGGTATTTTCGTCCAAGAAGATTTCCAGTATTTGTACCCATGGGGCGGGGTGTACTTTCTCGGCAGCAATCACTGCCGAATTGTCTAAGGGTGTCAATGTCGTAGATGCCGTTGCCAATGCAAAACAGTTTGTGACGAGGGGGATCAAGGGCGGCTTTCCGATTGGTTCCGGTCATGCACCTTTACATCATGGGGTGGATTTGTGAGTACGAACTCGGGGGACGGTCCCTTGATCTGTCTTGTGACGTTTCTTAGCCTCAGGTAAGATCAGTACACACAAGATATGGACGGGTCTTCTAAAACCGCTGGCCGAAGTCGGAACAGGAGTTCTGCGACCGGGAGAGTAGGCAATGCGCAGTTGCGATATGATGTCAGTCTTCTTCAAGAGATAGATTCCGTATTGGACAGTTCATTCGAACTCCGGAATACTCTTTTCGAAATCACCAAAATAGTTACCGAACGTATGCGGACGGATGTGTGCTCGCTTTATCTCCTTGACAAGATAGGGGAGCGTTTAGTCTTGCGAGCAACAACAGGGTTGGACCGAACGGCGGTTAGTAAAGTACGTATGAATCGGGACGAAGGTCTGACTGGATTGGTGGTAGAATATGGAGAAGCTGTAATAGTTCCTGACACTATGACGCACGAGCGGAACAAGTATTTCCCAGAGACAGGAGAAGAAAAATTCCACTCTTTTCTTGGACAACCAGTTATTGAGCAGGAAAACGTGTTTGGAGCGCTGGTTGTGCAAAGCAGAAGTCGGCGGCGGTTTCCCCGGGCAGAAGTACGCCTGCTCGGCACGATCGCCGGCCAGGTTGCAAACGTCATTCTCCAGGCGCGGGTTGGCGCGAGGACAGACGGGGAAGAGTCCGAAGTAGATCATAAGAAGGAGGTGTTGGACGCTATCCAACGCCCTAGTGCTTACGAACGAAAACGTGAACGGCAGAAAGCTGCAGATCGAACGGCTCGCAGTATACGACTCATTGGAGTGGGGGCTTCCCCAGGTATCGGATCTGGACAGGCTCACTTAGTCCACCCCGTGGTTAGGATAGATACAATAGAAGAGCGCAAAAGTGCCGCCCCGAACACCGAAAGGAGTAGGCTTAAAAGTGCATTGTCAGAGTCGGTAGCGGAAATTGATACGTTGAAGGAGCGCGTACACGAGAGACTTCCCGAAATAGATATAGCAATTTTTGATGT
>CAZSWX010000320.1:0-2880 GCA_964610865.1 uncultured Enterobacteriaceae bacterium | reverse complement strand
CCGTCCGACTACGTTACTGTCATTAAAGAGATGAACGCAAACGCAGGCGCCACCAGTGACCATTTTCGCCGCCGCCTCGCCGCAAAGGCCTATGGGCGGACCGGCGCCTATGATGCGGCAATTTCAACTTGGTTTTGGGGCCAACTGGGCGAGACCTTCCCGGGTCGAGCGGTGTTCGGCGGTGAGCTCAAGCAGCCGCTGCGTTATGGCGAGAACCCGCACCAGGAAGCCGCTTTTTATGTCGGCGGCGAGACGCGGTCCGGCGTCGCCACGGCCGAGCAGCTGCAGGGCAAGGAGCTCAGTTTCAACAATCTGAACGACACGGACGCTGCTTTCGAGCTGGCGGCCGAGTTCACCGATGGTCCGGCCTGCGTCATCGTCAAACACGCCAACCCCAGCGGCGTCGCCGAGGCGGATGATCTCAAGGCCGCTTACCTGCGCGCCTTGAGCTGCGACACGGAAAGCGCCTTTGGCGGTATCATCGCCTTCAACCAAGCCCTCGACAGCGCCACCGCCGAGGAGGTGGCGAAATTGTTTGCCGAGGTGATCATCGCGCCTGAGATCGACGCCGATGCCCGTGAGATTCTCGGCGTCAAGAAAAACCTACGCGTACTTGCCACCGGTTCCATGCCGGACCCGGAGGCGCAAGGCATGACGATACGCTCCCTGGCCGGCGGCTACCTGCTTCAAGGCCGTGACCATCTAGTGCTCGAAGACCTTAAGGTCGTGACCAGGCGCGCGCCGACGGATCGGGAAATGGCCGATCTCAAGTTCGCCTTTACGGTTTGCAAACACGTCAAATCGAATGCCATCATCTACGTCAAGGACGGCATGACGGTGGGCGTCGGTGCAGGGCAGATGAGCCGGGTAAACTCGGCGCGTATCGCCGCCTGGAAGGCCGAGGACGCGGCCCACGTTGCCGGCGACGATATCAGCTGGGCCGAAGGCTCTGTGGTGGCGTCTGATGCTTTCTTTCCCTTCGCCGATGGATTGCTGGCGGCGGCCAAAGCTGGCGCCACGGCGGTCATTCAGCCAGGCGGCAGCGTACGCGACGAGGAAGTGATTGCGGCCGCCGATGAACATGGTCTTGCCATGGTGCTCACCGGCATGCGCCACTTCCGGCATTGATTCGAACTCGAAACGGGCACTGAAAACCGGGCCTTGCGCCCGGTTTTTTTGTTTAATAAAGCACCTTCTTGTAGTTCGCTTCCATCTCGGCCTGGCTTTCGACCAGGCCGGTAGAGCCGGTCTGTTCCTTGATCATCTGGCCCATGGTCGGGATCGGGCGCTCAGGCGTCTGCGCATCCGGCGACCAGAGTTCCGAGCGCATTAGCGCCTTGGCGCAGTGCAGGTAGACTTCCTTCACCGTGATGACATAGACCGCGATCGGCGGCTTACCGTGGACGATGAAGCGCTCAAGCAATTCCGCGTCATCCCGGATCTCGGCAAAACCATTGATGCGCAAGGTTTCATTCACGCCCGGAATGAAAAAGATCAGGCCGATAGCCGGATTGGTTAGTAGGTTCTCCATCGAATCAAGCCGGTTATTGCCGGGCCGGTCAGGAATGGCAATGGTGTTGTCATCGAGCACCTGGACGAAGCCTGGATGGTCGCCCTTGGGCGAAGCGTCGGCGAGGCCATCGGGGCGCGACGTCGCGATCACCAAGAATGGTGAAAGCTCGATGAAGCGTTTGGAGTGCTTCTCCAGCTTGTCCATTTGCTTGCTCTCCGCGCGGCCCTTGGCGTGGCCGTAGATTTCACGAAGCGCTTCGGCGGTCTCGAGCTTGGTCATTATTGGAGCACCTTAAAACTTCCGCTCGGCGATCAAACCTGCATCCATTTCAGCCTGACGGATAAATTGTGCCAGGATATGCATCAGGCTTTGGTGCACATCCTCGATGACGCCGTAATTGTCGGCATCCACATGAAGGCTAATGTCGGCGATGGCGCGGCTGCGTCCGCCGTCGAAACCAGTCATGACGATGGTGGCCACGTCGTTATCTTTGGCCCATTGGCAGGCCCTGACGACGTTCTCCGACTTACCCGAAGACGAAATGGTAATCAGCGCATCCCCTGGCTCGGCCAGGGTGCGCAGTTGGTAGACGAACACCTCGTCATAGCTGATATCGTTGGCGATGGCCGTGATCGTCTCGATGGTAGCGCTCAACGAGACGACCTTCGGCTTTAACGCCGTATCCGTCTGCACACCCTTCAGGTGATCGCAATGAAGATGGTTGGAAATCGCTCCCGAACCACCGTTGCCGCAGGCGAAAACCGTACCCCCGGCAACGTAAGTGCGTTTTAAGACGGCCGCGGCCTCGGTAAGTGCGGCCCGGTCGACAGAGGCCGCCGCGCCCGCCAAATGTTCGAAATAGTCATCGGCAAAGGCACCGATGACCGCATATGATTCATTAGGAAAGGTCATGGCCGGAACCTACGCCACTCGCCCCGCATGTTCAATGCGGCCTGATCACCTGACGTCCGGCACCTTGCGCATCAGCAACAGGCCGAGAACGAAAAACACAACGATGGTCGCCATGCCGGCGCGCTGGCTCTGAAACACGTCGGTGAACAGCGCCACCAAGGCCGGGCCCAGAAACGCTGTGGCCTTGCCGGAAAGCGCATAGAGGCCAAAAAACTCGGCCTGCATGTCCTCTGGTGCGAGACGTGCCATCATCGATCGGCTAGCCGATTGCGCGGGGCCGACAAGGAACCCTAAGGGTACGCCAAACACCCAAAACAACGTCTTGCTTTCTATTATCAGTACAGTCGCCCCGAGCAGGACAAGCGCACCGACCGCCACCGTGATGACCCACTTGGCGCCCAACTTGTCATCGGCCCAGGCGAAACCAAAGGCGCCGATACCGGCGGTGACGTTCA